>NZ_JBFOCV010000003.1:0-62758 GCF_040907975.1 Aeromonas sp. s10
TACGCCGATTACGTCTCGGGCAGTGGCACGGCCTCCTTGCTGTTCCAATACACTATTCTGGCGGGCCAGACCGATGCCAACGGCATCAGCCTGGATGCCGATGCACTGCAAGCAAACGGCGGCACGTTGCGCGATGCAGCGGGCAATGCCGCCAATCTGGCTCATGGCGTGGTGGCGGATAACGCCGGCTACCTGGTGGACACCACGGCCCCAGCTGTCAGCAGTGTGGGTATCACGGGGGCCAGCGGTGTGCAGAGCAATACCCTGAATGCCGGTGACGTGGTCAGCGTCACCGTGACCATGGATGAAGCGACCGTGGTCGATACCACGGGCGGCACACCCCGTGTGGCGCTGAATATCGGGGGCAGCACCGTCTACGCCAATTACGTCTCGGGCAGTGGCACGGCCTCATTGCTCTTCCAATACACCATTCTGGCGGGTCAGACCGATGCCAACGGCATCTCGATCGTTGCCAATGGCCTGGAGGCCCACGGTGGCACCCTGAGCGATGCCGCGGGTAATGATGCGAACCTGAGCCATTCCCTGGTGGCCGACAACGCCAGCTACCTGGTGGATACCACGGCGCCTGTGGTGAGCGGGGTCAGCAGCACCACGGCGGCGGGCACCTACGGCGTGGGGAGTGTGATCAGCATCCAGGTCAGTTTCAGCGAGGCGGTCACCGTCTCTGGCACGCCGCAACTGACGCTGGAGACCGGTGCCACGGATCGGACCATCAATTACGTCAGTGGTTCAGGCTCCAATACCCTGACCTTCAACTACACGGTGCAGGCGGGGGACACCAGCGCCGATCTGGATTACCTGAGCGCGGCGGCACTCGGCCTCAACGGCGGCACCATCCGCGACGCTGCTGGCAACAACGCCACGCTGACCTTGCCGACCCCGGGCGGGGCCGGTTCGCTTGGGGCAAATGAAGCCATCGTGATCGATACATCCGGGCCTGTGGCCGACACCAGCATAGTGGTGTTTGACCTGGTGCAGGGGGTCAGTTCGGACCACAGCAGCCGCACTTTCGATGCCAATACTAGCTACACCATTTATGTCCGGGTCAACAGCAATTCATACCAATTGAGTACAGATGGCACATCGACCAACCCCGGTGCGACATGGGACGAATGGAAAGGGGCCAGCAATTTGGGGGCAGATGACAAGATCGTTCTTGTGGGCACTGGTACTCCTGTGCGTGGAAGCACCTTCTCGAATAATTTTGTCTCTCGCCTCCAGGTAGGAGTTAACGCAGGTGGTGGAACTCATTACGTAGGGTGGTATGACCCTACAGCTTTAGGTGCCACTGCGTATGCCAACGGTATCTTTAATCGAGCAATAAATTGGGGCAATCAGGGTCAAGCACAGCTTTGGACAAGCGGTTACTGGGCCAACTTGAATGCGGGCAAAGCGCTCAATGATGTTTATCTGCTCCAGATGCCAAACGGTGTCCTGACCTCTCAAGGGCTGGTCTGACCCGGCTCTAATTATTCACCCTTAATCGCCCCTCATTGAGGGGCGATCTAGCCCCAGGATCTCGCGGTTCCCATGAGTTCACCCTCCCTATTGCGCACGCTGGCCATGCAGCAACAATTTGTGCTGTTGCAGGAGGCCTGCTGCGCCCCACAAAACCCCGCCGAACAGGTATTGCTGGCGCTGGCCTGTGCCCAGCTTGGCGAGCTGGATGCCGCACGCCACGCGCTGGCAGGGCTGGATCTTGCCGCTCTTGACGTCGACGGACGTGTCGACCTGGCTGCCGTCCAACTGCTCTTGGGTGAGCTCGATATGGCGCAGGGGCTGCTCGAGGCAGCCCGGCATGACGCACCGGATCATGCGCTGCTGTTGGCACGGCTGGCGACCTGCCAGCTTCGACGCCAGCAGACGGAGGCGGCGCGGCAACTGTATGAGCGAAGCCTTTTCCTGGCGCCCAATATCCTGTTCTACCAACAACTGCTGCGCCTCTATTTGCAGGACGGGGCCATTGCATTGGGCGAGCAACTGCTGACCCGGGCCGAGGACTTCTGGGAGGGGGAGCGGGAGCACTGGCCCGAGCCACAGGCGGCTTGGCATGGCCAGCAATTGCGAGGTCTGCGTCTGGAGTTGTGGCTGGCGGCAGAGGAATATGCCGCCGCCGATGCCTGGCTGGACGAGCAGCAACGCTTGCTGGGCGAAGAGGATTATTGTGGCCTGGTCAGGGGGTACGCCCAGCGGCTGGCCGAGCAAGGTCGCCATGCCCAGGCTGAGGATGCCTTGTGCCGGGGAGGAAGAGAGTATCCCGACCATCCCGGCTTGCATCAGCATCGCGCCGAGCTGGCTGAGCTGCAAGGGCGCTCGTCCCAGGCCATTGCCTTGCTGCAGCGGGCCATCCATCTGGCGGGCCAGCAGCAACAGCCCGTGCTGGCATTGCGCCTCAAGCTGGTTGCCGTTGCGACCCAGGGGCAGACGGCGTTGGCCAGAGAGATGGCCACTCAGGCCCTCGAAGAGGCGCAGGCATTGCCGCCGTCAGAGCATCTCGACGGGGCTCCCCGATCCCACTGGCTGGCCGAAGCACAGGTGGCGCTGGCCGGGGTCGAGGCGCAGGAGCAGCAGTATGACGAAGCCGACGCGCGCTACAGCCAGGTGCTGCAAGCGCATCCGCAACAGGTGCCGGCCTTGCTGGGGCTGGGGCAGTTGTACCTGCAACTGGGACGTATTGAGGAGGCGGTGGCGCTGTTTGAACGGGTCAAGGAGCTCGACCCGGTGCGCGGATATGCCTCGCTTATCAATGCGCGGCGCTTCCCGGAGGATGACGCCACCCTGCACCATCTGGAGGTGCTGGCCCGCCGCCCCGGTCCAGAGGGGCTGGTGAAACCCGGTCTGCTGTTGCAGTTGGCGGCCTCCTGGGAGAAGCGCCAGGACTATGCCAAGGCCTTTGCCCTCGCCGATGAGGCCAACAGCGCCAGCCGCGCCTTGCTCGGCTATGATCCGGCGGCGCACCGGCAAGCTTGCGCACGCATCCGTCATGCCTTCAGCAGATCGCTCTATGAACATCGCCGGGGTATTGGCAATGACTCGACGCTGCCGGTGTTCGTGCTGGGCATGCCGCGCTCCGGCACCACGTTGATCGAGCAGATGCTGGCCGGCCACAGCCAGGTCCACGGTGCGGGCGAGCTGGGGCTCATCCCCGGCGTGATTGCGGGCCTTGAACGGTGGGAGCGCCGGGTCGGTTCCGGCCGACATTACCCCGACTGTGTGGACGATCTGGACGCCAAGGTGATCGCGGGCATCACGGGCAATCTTCTCAAAGAGCTGCAGGAGTATGCTCCCGGGGCGCGGCATGTGGTGGACAAGCTGCCCCACAACTTCGAGAACATCGGTCTCATCAAGCTGCTCTTCCCCCATGCGCGGATCATCTCGGTGCGGCGGGATCCCCGCGATATCGCCATCTCCAACTACTTTACCGATTACGCGGCCAAACACGGCGGCATGGGCTTTGCCTATGACCTGACCTGGATAGGGGAACAGCTCGCCGACCATAACCTGCTGATGCACCACTGGAACCAGCTCTTCCCCGGGGAGATCCTGGAGGTGAGCTACGAGGATGTGCTGGCGGACCCCGAACGCGAGGCGCGGCGCATGCTGGATTACGTCGGGGTGGCCTGGGAGCCTCAGGTCCTCAATTTCAGCGAGTTGCAACGGCCGGTGAAAACAGCCAGCGTCTGGCAGGTGCGCCAGCCGCTGTACAAGAGCTCCATGGCCAGATGGGCGCGTTACGAGGCCCATCTTGCCCCGCTGCTGCGTGGCACCAATGGGCGCATCCAATGGCAGCCAATCGACGACATGGTGGCGCTACCCGTGCCCGGCTTGCTGGAAACGGGCGTGGCGCGCTACCGCGAAGAGAAGCTGGACGAGGCCGAGCACTGCTTCAAGCAGTTGCTGCATCACCTGCCCGAGCACGCTGCCGCCACCTTCATGGTGGGGCTTGTCTATGTGCGCAAGGGCCATCTGGCCGAGGGCATCGCCCTGATGCACAAGGCCCACGAACAGTGCCCCTGGCATGGGCAATGGCGCGAAGATCTGGCGCAGGCATATACGCTATCGGGCGAGCCGGAAAAGGCGGCGCAACTGTTGCGCAAGGCGCCGCCTGTGGCACAGACAGCCTTGCCCCACAACGAACAGGAAATCGACGAAGAATGTTCATGGTAACTAGCTTGCCGCGGCTGAGGCGGCATGGCCTGCTGCTCCTGAGCCTGGCCGTGTTGACCCTGCCCGCGAATGCACAACAGGCCGATGGCTTGCAGGCGGCGTTGCAGGCGGCCCTGAGCCAGCACCCTGCCGTGAGTGGCAAACGGGCACAGATCGAGGCAAGGGAATACTCTGCCGATGCAGCCCGCAGTCAGCGCTACCCCAGCGTGACTGCCCAGGTGCAGCAGTATTCAGAATCGAGTCGGGATACTGCGACCGGAGAGGACCTCTCCACGCCGGTGACGTTGCGCGCTCGCCAACCTTTGTGGGCATTCGGGCGCATCGACAACAGCATTGCGTTTGCCGATGCCGACACAGAGGTCGAGCGTGTCGACCTGCTGCGAGTGCGGCGCCAGTTGCTGGAACAGACCGCCGTGGCCTACTCCAATGTCCTTGGCAGCCGTCAGCGCCTGGAGGTGGTTCAAGCCAGTCTGGCTGCCCATCAGTCGCTGTTCGAGCAGATCAGCCGCCGGGAGCAGGGTCAGCTGGCGTCGACGGCCGATGTTCGCCTGGCGGCCACTCGCCTCGCGCAAGCCAGGGCGAGGGTGGAGCGATACGAAGGGGAGCTGGCCATTGCGAGAAGCGATCTGCTGGCACTGACCCAGACGCCCGTACCGGCCCGACAACCGGTGACACCGGATCTGCTGCAGGTCAGCGAGGGCGAGGCATTGCACCAGGCCGCCCTGCAGGGCAGCGCCGAAGTGCGTTACAAGAAGCAGGAGATCGAGCGGGCCAGGGCGAGTGTGGAGCAGGTCAGAACAGCCTCCATGCCCACGCTCTACCTGCAAGCAGAGCAGGATTACGATCAGCCATCCTACCGGGATGATACCCGGGTCAGTTTGGTGCTGGAGGGCACGCTGGAGGGGATGGGCTTTGCGACCCGTGGCAGGACAGACGCGGCGGTGGCGCAGCAGAGCGCGGCCGAAGATGACCTGGCCTACGCCGTCAGCGAGCTGGAGCGCAGCGTGCGTCGCCTGCAACGCAGCCGTGAGCTGCAGGCCGGGCTGGTGCGGGTACAGACTGAGTCGCTGGCGGAGTTGGGGGCCGTGCTGGGATCCTATCAACGCCAGTATGTGGCAGGGACCAAGAGCTGGCTCGATGTGCTGAATATCCAGCGCGAATTCAGTGAACAGCAGTTGCAACTGGTCCAGGCAAAGAGTGACTGGGAGATTTACTCCTTGCAATTGGCTGCCCTGACAGGGGGGCTGGATCCCCTGGTGACCTTGAACGGTGAGGAGTTACAACCCCATGGATAGGCAAACCGCCGAGCAGGCGCCGCACGGCATGTCATCTGCGTTGGTGACACACTTGTTGGCTACGTTACAGATCCCGTTCGACCGCGATGCACTGGCACAGGCGTGGGAGCAGGCGGCGCCAGCCACTGCCACCCTCGGGCCCGCACAGTGGTTGAGGCAGGTACTGATCCAGGCCGGATTGAAGAACCTTGCACCCGTGCAACTCGCCTGGCGTCGTCTTGATCAGCGCCGCTTGCCGGCACTGGTCTGTTCCCAGGGGGAGTGGGTGCTGGCGGAGCGGGATGCCACGGGTTGCCTGACCCTGCTCGATGGGGCAGGGATGCGCCGTGAGGCCGATGAGAGCGAGCTGCAGGATGCCCTGGTGGTCTGGCTGCGGGCTCCGGTGAGCAGACGTGCCGATGCCGACAGTGTCTTCTCCGGCAACCTGGCGTCTCGCCTGGTGTGGCGAGAACTCTTTCGAGAGCGGGGCTGGCTGTGGAAAGTCATCGTGGCCACCGTGCTGGTGAACCTGCTGGCCGTCGGCACGTCCATTTTCGCCATGCAGGTCTATGACCGTGTGGTGCCGACCCTGGCCTATTCGACCCTGACCACCCTGGTAACCGGCATGGGATTGATCATCCTGCTGGACTGGATGCTGAAGATCACCCGGGCCAGGATCCTGGACAGCCTCTCTTGTGCCGTCGACAAGCGGGTTTCGCAGCAGGTCTTCGAGCATGTGCTGCATCTGCGTCTGGATCAGCAGCCGCGCAGCCTGGGAACTCTGGCGGCCCAGGTTGGCGGGCTGGATGCCGTGCGTCAGTTCTTCAGTGCCGGCGTGGTGTTTGCACTGGTGGATCTGCCCTTTGCCGCCCTGTTTCTGGCATTTATCGCCATCATCGGCGGTGCGGTGGGCTGGGTGTACACCCTGCTGCTGCCAGTGGCATTGCTGCTGGGATATGTCAGCCAGTGGCGCCTTCGCGCCTTGCTGTCACAGCAGATGCTGCGCAGCAACGAGCGCCAGGGGTTGCTGGTCGACACGATCCGGGGCGCAGAGACGATTCGCGCCAACAATGCCGGCTGGCGTTTTGCACAGGAGTGGCAAGACGTGACGGCGACCATCGATGGCTACAACATCCAGCAGAAGGCGGTCAGCAGTTTCTCCAGCGTCAGCACCAGCAGCCTGTCAACCCTGGCCTATGTGGCCGCCGTGGTTGTCGGGGTATGGCAGATCGAGGCTGGCCTCCTGACGATGGGGGGGATGATCGCGTGCAGCATCCTGGGGGGGCGGGTGATCGCCCCCATCGCCCAGAGCGTCCAGTATCTTGCGCAGTGGCAGCAAGTCAGACAGGCGTTGCAGATGGTGCACCAGGTCTTGTCCCTGTCGCGGGATCGGCGCCCGGAGCAGCAACTGCTGCTGCCGGACGAACTCCCCAGGGAGGTGGCCCCGGAGCGCGTGCGTTTCGCTTATCCCGAATCGCCCATCTGCCAGCTCGACATCGAGCGCCTGCAGTTCAAATCCGGTGAGCGGGTATTGCTGGTCGGGCCGATCGGGTGTGGCAAGTCGACGCTGCTCAAGATGCTGGCCGGTCTGTATTGCCCCAGCGAAGGCCGCATCCGTCTGGGAGACGCCGATCTGTGGGAGATCGATCCCCAACTGGTGGCAAGCCAGGTGGGGTATCTGCCGCAAGCCGTACAGCTGTTCAAGGGCACCCTGCGCAGCAATCTGGCCCTGACCGGCGTGACCAGCGACTCTCGCCTGCTGCAGATCACCCGCGAGCTCGGCATCGACGGCATTGCGGCATCCAGCCCTCAGGGGATGGATCTCGTGATCAGCGAGGGAGGAGAGGGGCTCTCTGGCGGCCAGAGGCAGCTGGTTGCGCTTGCTCGCGTCCTGATCAACCAGCCCAGGGTATGGCTGCTGGACGAACCGACGGCGGCCCTTGACGGCGAATCCGAACAGCGTGTCTGGACGGCCTTGCAAAGGGCGATACAGCCCGAGGATATCGTGATCGTGGCGACCCACAGGCCCATGGCGGCCGCCCGGCTGGCGACGAGGGTCATCGCCATGCAACAGGGGCGGGTGGTCAAAGATGGCACGCCGGATCGGGTGCTGACACAGATGCTCGCCCGACCGGCGGCATCTTTGCACCCTGGCAAAGGAGGAATGCTTGATGTGGTCTGATCGTTTCCTGCAAGACGATGATGCGCGTACCCAGGCTCGGATCCGCAAGTTGCAGAACTCTCACCGGGGCCGTCAGGGCTGGTTGTGGATGACGGCGCTCCTGATGGCGATCTTTGTTGCCTGGGCCTCATGGTTTCGGGTGGACGAAGTCGCCCGTGCCACGGGCGAGGTCATTGCCAGCAGCCGGGTGCAGATTATCCAGTCGGTGGATGGCGGCGTGCTGGAGCAGTTGCTGGTCAAGGAGGGGGACAGGGTGGCCCCCGGTCAGTTGCTCGCCCGTCTGGAGCAGACCAGAGTGGGGGCGTCGGTCGGAGAAGTGGAGGCCCGCCTGTTTGCGCTGGAGGCGAGGGCCACCCGGCTGCGGGCGGAAGTCATCGGTGAACCGCGACTCACCTTCTCACCTGACCTGCTGGCACGCTCTCCCGAGACGGCCCGTGTCGAGGAGGCGCTGTTCAAGCAGCGCCAGACCGGCCTCAGGGAAGAGCTGAGAACCATGCGAGTGGCGGTGTCACTGGCCCAGAAGGAGCTGCGTCTGGTGGAGCAGCTCTATGCTGATGGCGATGCCAGCGGCTCCGAGCTGCTGCGGGTGCAGCGTGGGCTCAACGAGGCCGAGGCCCGGCTGGTGAACCGGCGCAACCAGTTCCTTGAGGAGGCCAGACTGGAGCTGGCCAAGGCGGAGGATGACATGGCGCAGGGCGCGCAGACCCTGACCCTGCGCAAGCAGGAGCAGCAGGACAGCATGTTTACCGCCATGGTGCCTGGCATCGTCAAGAACATCCGGGTCACCACGGTGGGCGGTGTGCTCAGGGCCGGGGAGGAGCTGATGCAGATCATCCCGGTCGACGACGATCTGATGATTGAGGCCAAGGTGAGCACCGCGGACATTGCCCGTGTGGTGCCGGGTCTGGAAGCGACGATCCGTTTCGACACCTTTGACTACACCATCTTTGGCGGCGTGAAGGGGGAGGTGGCCTATGTCAGTGCTGACAGCCTCAAGGAAGAGACCAGTCGCGGCATGGACATCTATTATCGCGTGCGGATCAAGCCTGCCAGCTACCCCGTGACCTCCACGACGGGCAGGGAGATCGACGTGTTGCCGGGGATGACGGCCCAGGTGGATATCCGCACCGGTGATCGTACCGTGATGGACTACCTGCTCAAGCCCCTGCGCAAGACCCTGAGCGAGTCATTCGGAGAGCGCTAGATGGGATTGAGGGGACGTGACCTCGTCCCCGAGCTGATGCCTGCCTGATCTGGCGGGCATGGCGCACAGGCCGTGGCGAGGGTCATCGCTCCCCGAGGCCCGCCATGTGGCGCCCGGGATGAGGGGGGAAATGGCGCAGAAACGCACAAGGGGCTGGCATCATGACGATGCCAGCCCCTTGCTGTGTATGGTGTTCCCGACTGGAGTCGAACCAGTGGCCTGTCCCTTAGGAGGGGACCGCTCTATCCTGCTGAGCTACGGGAACCTTGTGGCGGGCATTATACAAGAAGCATTGTGCTTTTAAACCCTTGATTCCTATTCCAATACGGCCAGGTCACCGATTTGGACATTGAACGGCGAATATTTGTTCTGACTGCTGATGATGGCGCCATCCTCGAACAGCTGCACCACCTCGAACAGACCGTCTGCGGGGTTGCGCATCACCCTGGACTTGCCATAGGGGTCGACGAAGTCGGCGCTGTGCTGGACCCGGAACTGGTCCCCGAGTTTGACCCCGTTGCGACGGCCCAGGTTGATGTGGGGGCCGCGCTCGTGCTGGGCCACGATCCGGGCGGTGACGGGGGCACAGGCGAGTTCGGCGGCGATGTCCTGGGCCGCCTCCTTCAACTGGTAGCCCACCTCCTGGCCAAAGCTCGACTGCCAGAACTGGCCGCCGCTGCTGCCCACCTGTTCCCGCTTGGAGAAGGTCCAGTTGGCGCGGCCCTTGTACTCCTTGCGGCCGAGCAGGCTGCCGTTGATGCCGTCGAACAGGTAGAGCTGCATGGAGAAATTGCGCACGGGATCCTCATACCAGCTGGTGAGGGCGTTGCCCTGGGGCTCGAGGGAGAGGTCGTCGATGCTGCCGAGCACCAGATACTGGCTGTCGGTGCGCAGGCTCAGGGCCTTGATCTCCTCGAGGGCGCTGCGATCCCCCTGTTGCAGATGGAGAGGGTCGATGCGCAGGTTCTCGTCCAGCCACTGGCGTGCGACCACCTGGGGCGTCGTCGCCAGGGTTTCAAACAGCCGGCGGGAGAGATCGGCGGGCATGTCGTCCAGGGCACCGGTGCTCGCCTGGTCCGGGTAGCGCATGCGCAGGCGCACCAGCGTCAAATCCTTGGCGTAGTGCTGGGTCTGGCAGATCTGCCGCTCCGCCTGGATGTCGGCCACGAGGGTGATGTACATGCGGCCGTTGCGCACCTCTTCGCGCTTGAGGCGGTACTGACGGATGTCGCCGCCGGAGCGGATCTGGATCTGCTCGGAGCGCAGGCTGCCGTTTTCCAGGCGCTGGATGCTGGAGACGGAGGCACCGCTGGCCAGCAGCGCCTGGCGCAGGGCATCCCGGGTCGCCTGCTCGCGGGCGTAGACCTCGTCGCCCCCCAGAATGGCGGCACTGCCCTGGGCCTCGATAAGTTCGGCCCTGGCCGACAGGCTGGCCAGCAGCAGGGTGAACAGCAGCGAAACTTTCATAACAAACACCTTGAGTGGGCGACCCCGCTGCCGCCGGTGGGGCGGGTCAGGGATCCTGGACACAGATCCGGTCTGCACCGGAGCGGGTGACCAAATAAAAGCAAGAACCATGCCTTCTTCCCTGGCCGGAGCCCGTACGGTGGGCTCCGGTGGCACAGTGCGCGCCTTTGCCCGGGGATCATCGAGGATCCTGCGCGCATTCCCGCCTCAAGTGTTGGCGGTTGCGACCGATAACAGGTCAGGTGCAGATACAGGAAAGGTATCCATGAAGAGAGTTATCACGGTGCTGGCGGTGGCGCTGGCATTGGTCGGTTGCGGGTCGGCCGACCCCATCAATCGGGAGCTGGGAGACCCTCGCCAGGCGGCGAAGGGGATGGAGCTCAACTGGCTGGTGGCCCGCATGACGGATCAGCTGATGGAGCGCAAGTCTCTCACGACCCTGACCGAGCCCATTGCGGTCGCCTCCTTTGTCGATCTCGACACCCTGAAGGACACCAACTGGATGGGGCAGCAGATCGAGGAGAGCTTCATCTACGAGCTGAACCGGCGCGGTGAGGTGGTGGTGGACTTCAAGACCACGGGCAGCATCCAGGTGACCCCGCAGGGGGACTTCGTGATGAGCCGCAACTACAAGGATCTCTCGTCCCGGCTGCCCATCTCCCGCATTCTGACCGGCACCTTCAGCCGCAATCAGCAGGGGATCCTGGTCAACGCCCGCATCATCGATCTGCGCACCAAGATGGTGGAGACCACGGCCCAGAGCCTGATCCCGAAACAATATTTGTCCGGTGCCAGCAACTCCTTTGGCCGGGCCTCCATCAATCGCGGTTACCTGATGCGGGGGGGCCAGAGCCCGTCCGGTCATCTGGTCAACCTGACCCCTTGAGGTGGCGCGTCATGAAGCGTGAAGCGGGCTGGCTGACATTGAGCCGTGAAACATCGGGTGTGGTGAACAGGAAAACGGGGAAACAGCGATGAAAATCTTGTTGGGTTGCCTGATGGCCATGTTGCTGACGGCGTGCAGTGGCAACCGGGTGGTGAACTATGACGTGGGCGAGAAGCCCGATGACTTCCCGGTGCTCAAGGCGGTGGGGTATGCGGTGATCGACATCCAGCCCGGTCCCTCCCAGTCCGAGAAGATGTTGCAGGCGATCCGCGCCTCCAAGATGGACGCCTACCGGGAGCTGGCGGAGCAGCTCAACGGCCAGCAGGTGCGCGGCCAGAGCAGCTACAAGGACCTGACCCAGACCTCCAACTCCCTGGATGTGTCGGTGGCGGGCATGGTGCGCGGTGCCCGGGTGGTGGCGACCTATCCCCGTGGCAACACCTATGCCACCGAGCTGGAGCTCGACACCCGCAACCTCTATCACCTGAACCAGCTGATGGCGGGCCAGTTCTAGGGCGGGTCCGGGGGGCGCCGGCATGAGCCCGGCGAGCATCACGGCACAGACAAAGGCGAGCGCAGGCTCGCCTTTTTGTTTGGTCGGGAAGGGGCTCGGATCTGCGGGGAATCACCGGGGTTGGCGCCTTGGACGGGATAGGACCTGCGGTGAGGGTAACCGGGGTTGAGGGGCCGGGCGGGATCCGGCCTGTGGCGAGGAAAAAGGGGGCCGAGGTAGTACAAGAGGCGCCCGGGCGCCGGAATGGCGGCCTTTTTTGTTTAGGAAAATCTAACGATATAGCCATGTCGTTAAATAAAGCCAAACGATAGGAAGGCCCGGCAGGCGGCAAAAGGGGGCCGCAACGGGAGGAAGATGGCCTGATGGTGAGTGGAAAGACAGCCGCGCCAGGATCCCGGGTCCACGAGGAAGGGGGTGGAGGGCGGTTTAACGCCGGAAGGGAAGGGCGGGACTGGGCCGCGTCTCACGGGGAGGGCGCAGAGAGCACAAAGGCGAGCCGGGGCTCGCCTTTGTGTGGCAGGGGCGGGATCCGCTCCCCATCAGCTTCCCATCAAGACGGGCGGCACGGCGGTCGGCTTGACGTCTTCGCTCGGGTAGCAGCCCAGCACCTTGATGTAGCGGGTGATCTTGGTCAGCTCCAGCAGGGCGGCCTGCATGGCCGGGGTCTGCAGGTTGGCGGAGACATCCAGGTAGAACATCTCCTCCCAGGGGTTGCCCTGCACCGGACGGGATTCCAGCTTGGTCATGTTGATCTCGTGGCTGCGCAGCACCAGCAGCGCCTCCACCAGGGAGCCCGGCTTCTGGGAGGTGGACATGATGAGGGTGGTCTTGGCCGGGATCTGGGGCGCCACGTCGATGGGCTTGCGCGCCACCACGATGAAGCGGCTGTAGTTCTCCTTCTGGTTGGCGAGCTGCTCGGCCAGCACGTCCAGGCCGTAGAGCTCGCCGCCGGCGGCGCTGCCGATGGCCGCCGCTTCCGGGCTTGCCAGCTCCTTGACCTTCATCATGGCGCTGGAGGAGGAGTCGCAGATCTCGTGGCGCGCCCCTTCCAGCTTGCTGAGGTAATGGGAGCACTGCTGGAACACCTGGGGATGGGCGTAGAAGGTCTTGATGCGTTCGATCTCGGTGGGCACGGCGGTGAGGATGCAGTGCTCGATGGGATAGGTGAGCTCACCCACGATGGAGAGGGTGGTGTGCTGCATCACGTCGTACACCTCGTTGATGGAGCCCGAGCTGGTGTTCTCGATGGGCAGCACCCCGAAGGCGGCGCGGCCCGACTCCACGGTGTCCAGCACCTCGCGGAAGTTCTGGCAGTTCACCTCGATCACCTGATCCTTGTAGCGGGCCAGGTACTTGCGGGCGGCCAGGCTCGAGTAGGAGCCGCGCGGTCCCAGGTAGGCGACGCTGGTCATGGGCTCCTGCTGCTGGGGATTGAGCAGGCTCTGCAGGTAGGCCTGCTGGGAGAGCACGGAGTCTTCGATGATGGTGTGGTAGATGCGGGTGATGTACTGGGCATCCAGTCCGAGGGCGCGCCCTTTCTGGATCAGGGCGACCAGCAAGTCCTGTTCGCGCTGGTGGTCACGGATGGGACGGGGATTGGCCTGCTTGGCGCGGGCGACCTCGATGCTGAGGGTCTTGCGTTTGGCCAGCAGGGCGAGCAGCTCCTGATCCAACTGGGTGATGTCGTGTCTGATCTCGTCGAGCGTTGCCATGGTGGTTCCCTATCCAGTGATTCTGTGGTGTGTGGTGCAAAAAAAAGCCTCCGCTGGGGAGGCTCGATTCGTCTTTGGTTTCTGTTTACGCGAATGGTTCACGTGACGACGGGCCTTCCCTCATGTGGGCCGGGTAAACGAGAAAACAAAGAAGAATGGTGTGTTCATGGGCGTGTCCTGAATGTAACGCCATAACCATTAAGGGATTTGGCGGTGCGATGCAAGTAAAACTTGCCCGGGGGCGTTGAACGGGGCAGGGTGGTGGCTCGGGTTGCCGAGGGAGAGTGAGCGTCGTTCTGGTCCCTTTTTGTGGCGACCGCCGTGACCACATCCGTGGCAACAACACATAGAGGGGACGAGACGATGGCGGTGATCTTCGATCTGGGCAGGGTGGTGGTGCGCTGGGATCCGGTGGCCATAGTGAGTGGGGTGCGCGGACCCGAGGGGGCGACAGCGATCGCGGAGCAGCTGTTCAACCACCCGGACTGGCTGGAGGTGGACAGGGGGACCCTCTCCCTGCACACCATGGCCCGTCAGGCGCAGGGGCGCACCGGCCTGTCGATGGCGGAGAATCTGGCCATCTTGCAGGCGGTGCCGCCCTCCCTTGTGCCGGATCCCGACATGGTGGCGCTCATCGAAGAACTGCACGGTGCAGGCCACACCCTCTATGCCCTCTCCAACATGGGGCACGCCAGCATCGACTGGCTGGAGCAGCATCAGTCCTTCTGGCGCTTCTTCAGCGGCAAGGTGGTGTCGGCCCGGGTGCGGATGCTCAAGCCCGAGCCCGACATCTACCGTTATCTGCTGGTGTCGTTCGACCTCAAGGCTGGGGAGTGTCTCTTTATCGACGACAGCCCGGCCAACGTGGCGGCGGCCGAGGCGCTCGGTCTGCGGGGGCTGGTCTTCACCGATCCGACCCGGTGCCGGGCGCATCTGATCGCTCAGGGGTTGTTGCCTGCCTGAGGGGAGCCAGTTTCGCTTCGCAGCGAAAAAAGTGGGGGAAGCGTTGATTTGGGGCAAATAATGTACAGTTTTACCCGCACTCTTTAAGTGTATATTCAGCTTGGGGCGGGCAAAATGGTATCCAGTTCATCATCCGGAGTTGTTGTTATGGATGCCAATGTTGTTGCGCTGAATCGGGGATACGATCAGACCTTTCAAGCCAGGGAACAGAGGCTCATCAACACCCTGGCTGGTTACAGCGAACTGCTTGTCTCCTTCTCCGGCCGACTGGAATCCTGCTACAGCATGGATCTGTGCCGGGCCAGCGGGGTGCGATTTCGCGCCATCACCCTGGACAACCCCACCCTCAGCCGCCAGTCGGTGGCCAGGGCACAGCGCTACTGCCGGCACTACGGCATCCCCCATCAGGTGCTCAAGACCGACGAGATGATCTTCAGCGCCCACCTGGGCCACCTCGCCGAGGTGACCGACCCGGTGCGCTACCTCTGCCAGC
The DNA here is from genome assembly GCF_040907975.1 of Aeromonas sp. s10. NCBI lineage: Bacteria > Pseudomonadati > Pseudomonadota > Gammaproteobacteria > Aeromonadales > Aeromonadaceae > Aeromonas > Aeromonas sp. s10. Next base: position 14,884 of record NZ_JBFOCV010000003.1, read on the forward strand.
AGCTCGAACATGAAGAGGGCCCGCCGCTGCTGATGTCGGCCTCGGTGGAGGAGAAGCGGGAGTACCTGCGCCGATTCCACAGCCTGCCCGCCAACACCCTCTGGATCTTTGCCGAGCAGGGGATGACCAACCGGGATTTTCGCTACGGCTTTCACCAGCGGCAACTGGCGCTCTGGGGAGACGTGGGGGAGGCCTGCCTGAGCCGGCGGTTTGTCGATATGACCTCCCTGGACAGGCGGCACCTGCGGATGGTCGACATGGCCGAGCAGATGCTGGTGGACATGGGGCTGGGGGGCGCCCAGGTCTTCTTCCATACCCTGGGTGACAGGGTCACCACCCTTGCGAGGATCCGGGTGCCCGAACGGCTGCGGGCCCTGGTGTTCGACATGCAGCCCACCATCCAGAAGGCCCTCAGGAGTGCCCAGTTCGATCTGGTGACCCTGGATCTGGCCACGCTGGAGGATCCCCCCCCCCTGGTCATCTGAGCCGGGGCGTAACGTGAGGGGGGTCATAGGCAAGGAGGGCGCGACTCTTTATACTGCCCCCTTCGCATCCTTTATCGAGTGCCTGCCCATGAAACCCCTCTCCCGACTGCTGGTCGCCCTCTGTCTGTGCCCTCTGCTGGCCGAGGCGGCTCCCCTGCACCAGATCACCTTGCCGGATGGTCGCCAGGTGCAACTCAATGACGATTTCACCTGGGAATACCTGCTGGTCAAGCCGGCAGCCACGGTAGCCGGTCAGGCAGTGACGGCGAGTGTCGCGGCCCCGGTGCTGACCGAGCAGGCCATGGCCCATCCCGACTTGCTCTCCCAGGCGACCCGGGACGGCATCACGGTGAAGCTGGACCAGGTGGCGGGGGACGATCCCCTCAGCCTGCAGTTCGTGGTGAGCAACACCGGCAGTCGCAACGTGGTGCGCGTCAACGGCAGCCTGACCCTGTTCAGCGCCGACGGGGTGCAGCTCTCGAGCGAGCCCGTGCGCTTCTGGGTCGGGGAGAACCGCCTGCCTGACTCCTACCTGCGCAAGGGGGAGGCACGCGCCTCCCGGGCCATCGAGCTGGCACGACCCGCCGGCCTCACCGGCAAGCCGCTGGTGCGGGTGCAGATCGACGAGGTGGAGTTCCGCTAGGATGACGGCGGGGGAGCCCTGGCTCCCCCGCAGAGTGTTGCACCGGTAACCGCCAGCAATATCCGCTTACATCTGACATGGTTTGGCAACAGCTTGCTCCTCGGCGTTGCCCCCTTTGCCCGTCACAATGGCTCCATTCCAGTTAGGTCCGCCTAACTCAACCCATGGAGTCAACAAAATGCAAAAGATCGCACTGTCTGTTCTGGTTCTGGCCGGTCTCTCTTCCACCTCCGTCCTGGCGCAAGATGCCTTCAGCTATGCCAAGGGCTCTGCTACCTGGGCCCACACCAAGTCTGACTACATCGGTGGCAAGGATGGGGAGAACCGCGACTTCGGCGGCCTGAGCCTGGATCTCTCCAAGAGCTTCACCAGCAATGTCTATGGCCGGATCGGCAGCGAATACACCTCCCGCAGCAGCGGCAACGACAGCATGGCCATCTCCAGCCTGGGGATGGGTGTCTACACCCCCCTCAGCACCGGACTGAACCTCTACGGTGAAACCGGCCTGATGGGCTACAGCCTGGAACGGGAGCTGGCCTCCGACGTGAACCATTCCGGTTGGGATACCCTGGCCCGCAAGAAGAGCGGCAGCCTCTACGGAGAAGTGGGCCTGCGCTACGACATCGGCGCCGTCGAGCTCTCCACCGGCTATCGCTACGCCAACATGACCGACGACATGCACGACTTCAAGGCGGGGGCGGCCTACAAGCTGACCCAGAACCTGGCCCTCACCGCCGACTACACCTATCGCAACTGGGATCTGCAAAAAGGCTCCATCTCCAGCCTGGGTGTGAAATACAGCTTCTGATCATCCTTCCTGCAGGGTCTTCACCTTTACCCATGACTTCGGTCATGGGTTTTTTTATGGGTGCTGATCCGCCCGCCGCCCCTGGCCGTATCAGTTCGCAATAGTTATACAGCTTCCAATTTTTTGTATAACTGCTATAACTTACTCAAGGCTTATACAAGGGGCTTCATCATGTACAAGATCAAGGTCGGTATCAGTGCCTGTCTGCTCGGCCAGGAAGTGCGCTTCGACGGAGGCCACAAACGATCCAGTTTCTGCGAACGGGATCTGGGTGCCCATTTCGACTATCACCCCGTCTGCCCCGAGATGGCCATTGGCCTGGGCGCCCCCCGCGCCGCCATCCGGCTGGTGAAGCGCCAGGGCGAGGTGCGGGCCGAGGCAAGCAACGGCAGCTTCGACGTCACCGACAAGCTGAGTGCCTTCAGCGAGCAGAAGGCACGCCAGCTCGACTTTCTCTCCGGCTACATCCTCTGCGCCAAGTCCCCCAGCTGCGGCATGGAGCGGGTGCGCATCTATGGCGCCAACAACGAGGGGAGCGCCAAGGAGGGGGTCGGCCTCTTCGCCAAGGCGCTGATGGAGGCCAACCCCCTGCTGCCGGTGGAGGAAGATGGCCGCCTGTGCGACCCCATCCTGCGGGAGAACTTCGTCCTGCGGGTCTTTGCCTACCACGACTGGCAGCAGCTTTGCGCCCGGGGGATCACCGCCTCAGCCCTGATCCGCTTCCATTCACGCTACAAGTACCTGGTGCTCTCCCACGCCACCACCCACTACCGGGCGCTGGGGCGCCTGCTCGCCAACCTTGGCAAGGCCAACCTGCAGGAGGTGGCCGACAGCTACATCCAGGGGTTGATGGCGGCGCTGACTCTTCGCGCCAACCGCCGCAGCCACACCAATGTGCTGATGCACCTGCAGGGCTACTTCAAGCGGGTGCTGACCCCGGCCCAGAAGCAGGAGCTGTGCGACACCATCGACAAGTACCGCACCGGAGTCTTCCCGTTGCTGGTACCCCTTACCCTGATCCGCCACTACCTGCGCGAGTACCCGAACCCCTATCTCGCCGAGCAGGTGTACCTCAATCCCCATCCCGACACGCTGAAATTGCGTTACGGGCTGTGAAGGTGTGGCTGGATTTGGCCGATCAGGCCTACCTCGACCTTCATCCCGACACGCTCAAGCTGCGCTACGGGCTCTGAACCCCCTGTGCAGGCCCCGGTGGATGACCGGGGCCTCTTCCCAACGTCTGATGGACTCTCTCATGTCTGATGAATCACAAGCAGCCGCGCCTCTCCCCGACGAGGGCGTCTACCCCATTCGCGAGGTCTCCCGTCTCACCGGCGTCAACGCCGTCACCCTGCGCGCCTGGCAGCGCCGCTACGGGCTGGTGCAACCGGCCCGAACCGAGAAGGGCCATCGCCTCTACAGCGAGCAGGATATCCGCCAGATAGGCGAGATCCTGAGCTGGCTGGAGCGGGGGGTGAGCATAGGTCAGGTGAAGGGGCTGCTGAGCGAGCCCCAGAGTGCGCCGGTGAGCGATCACTGGCAGCAGACCCTGGAGCAGTTCAGCCAGGCGCTGCTCGCCTTCAACCAGCGCAAGGCGGAGGCCGAGCTTGGCGATCTGCTGGCGAGCTACCCCTTCGAGCTGGTGCGCAGCCGGGTGCTGCAGCCCCTGGTGGAGCGGCTGCTGGGGCTGTGGCGCGAGCGCCCCGATGGCGAGCTGCTGCAACAGGTGTGGCTCGGCTGGCTGCATACCCGCTTCGCCCGCCACCTCATCGAGCAGGAGAAGGGCGTCCCCGTCACCCTGGCAAGCTGGGGGCAGGTGGGGCCGCTGGATCTGGTCTGGGCTGCGTATGAGCTCATCGGTCAGGGTTATGAGGTGCAACTGCTGGGGGCGGTGGAGCCCCGCCATGCCACCTTGCTGGAAGGGCGCGCCACTCCCCCCTGGCTGATCCTGCTGGGGGCCGGGCTCGGCAAGCAGGACCAGGCCGCCGAATGGCCTGCGGGTACCCGCTTCTTTGGCGAGCTGGGACGCCTCTACGATGAGCCGTGGCGGCGTGCCCGCAACTGGCACGCCACCCTGGCAGAGGTCAGTGTGACGCCCCGCACTGCCAAGGCGAAGGGCAAGGGCGGGAGAACACCGTCATGAGGCTGGTCTGGTTTCGCAACGATCTGCGTCTGGCCGACAACCCGGCCCTGCGCCACGCCTGCGCCGGAGATGAACCGGTCGCCGCACTCTTCATCGTCTCGCCGACCCAGTGGCAGGCGCACAAGCTGGCCCCGGTCCGCCAGCGCTTCATGCTGGCACAGGTGGATGCCATGGGCCGCGAGCTGGCGGCGCTCGGCATTCCGCTTCATCTGCTGCGGGTCGAGACCTTTGCCGAGGTGCCGACGGCGCTGACGGCGCTTTGCCGGGATCTCGGGGTGAGCCAGCTCTACGCCAACCAGGCCATCGAGATCGACGAGCTGCGCCGCGACCACGCCGTCAGCGCCGCGCTGGGGGAGCAGGGCATGACCAGCCACTGGTTCAATGGCTGCTGCGTGTTGCCGCCCGGTCGGGTGCTGACCGGGTCGGGGGAGATGTTCAAGGTCTTTACCCCCTTCAGCCGTGCCTGGCTCAAGGCTCTCGAGGAGGATGGTTTCGTCATTCACCGTGCCCCCGCACCACGCGGCGAGCCGTTGCCGTGGCTGCCCCTGGCCGAGCGGGAGTGGGTGGACGACGGGCTGGGGGATCTGACGCCGGACACCCGCTGGCCGGTGGGGGAGGCTGAGGCGAGCCGCCGATTGCACGCTTTTCTGGATCAGGCGGTGCTCGATTACGGCGAGACCCGGGACTTTCCGGCGCTGGCGGGCACCTCCGTGCTCTCCCCCTATCTGGCGGCGGGCATCATCAGTGCCCGCCAGTGCGTGGGGGCGCTGCAGCAGCGTCTCGGCTACCGGCCCCAGTCGAAGGCCCAACCCGGTTTCGTCTGGCTCAACGAGCTCATCTGGCGCGAGTTCTACCGCCACTTGCTGGTGCTGATCCCTAGCCTCTCCATGAACCGCCCCTTCAAGCCGGAGACGGCGGCCCTGCCGTGGAGCTGGGATCCGGATGCCTTCGCCGCCTGGTGCGAGGGGCGCACCGGCTACCCCGTGGTCGATGCGGCCATGCGCTGCCTCAACGCCACGGGCTGGATGCACAACCGGCTGCGGATGATAGTGGCGAGCTTCCTCACCAAGGATCTCCACATCCACTGGCGGCTCGGGGAGGACTACTTCATGAGCCGGCTCATCGACGGGGATCTGGCGGCCAACAATGGTGGCTGGCAGTGGGCGGCGGGGACCGGGGCCGATGCGGCGCCCTATTTCCGGGTCTTCAACCCCACCACCCAGGGGCAACGATTTGATCCACAAGGGGAGTTCATTCGTACCTGGGTCACTGAGCTGGCGGATGTGCCTGCTGCCTATCTCCACGAGCCCCACGGCTGGTTGCGGCTCAAGGGGCGGCAGGATTATCCGGCCCCCATGGTGGATCATGCCGTTGCACGGGTGAGGGCCATCGAGATGTTCCGCGAACTGGAGAAAAACTAGCATGAATGACGCGCTGGCCCGCTTTGTCATCCTCTACCTGCAATTGGACAAGCATCAGTTGCACCGCTTGCCGGAGGTCTATGCCGATGAGGTGCTCTTCATCGATCCTGCGCACCGGATAGAGGGGCTGGCCGCGCTCACCCGTTACTTTTCCTCCCTTTATGAGCGCCTTGCCCAGTGCAGTTTCGAGATAACGAGTCAGCAGCAGTCGGGCAACGAAGCCTGGCTCGCCTGGGTCATGACCTTCTCCCACCCCAGGATTGCCGGTGGCCGGGCTGTCAGGGTCGAGGGTGCCACCCGGCTGACGTTCGACTCCTGGGGCAAGGTGTGCCTGCACCGGGACTACTTCGATCTCGGGGCCATGCTCTACGAGCAGTTGCCGCTGCTGGGGCCCGTGGTACGGGCCATCAAGGGGAGGCTGGGGACATGAGCGGCCGGGTGCTGATCACCGGGGCCACCTCGGGCATCGGCCGCCAGCTGGCGCTGGATTATCGGCGCGCCGGCTGGCAGGTGTGGGGTTGTGGCCGGGACGAGGCGCGCTTGCAGGCACTGACCGACCAGGGGATCACCCCTTTGCGATTCGATGCGCGCGACAGCGCCGCCATGGCCGGGGTGGCCGCAAGCTTGCCCGCCCTCGACCTGCTCATTCTCAATGCGGGCAACTGTGAATACATGGATCCGGCAGAAGGCTTTGACGGCGCCCTGTTTGCCCGGGTCATCGAGACCAACCTCATCGCCACCGGCAACGCCATGGCCGCCTTGCTGCCACGGCTGGGGGCGGGTGGACGGCTTGCCATCGTCAGCTCCTCGGTGAGCTGGCTGCCCCTGCCACGGGCGGAGGCCTATGGCGCCTCCAAGGCGGCCCTCGATTATCTGGCGAATACGTTGCGCCTGGATCTGGCCAGCAAGGGCATCGGGGTGACCCTGATCCGCCCGGGCTTCGTGCAGACGCCGCTCACCGACAAGAATGATTTTCCCATGCCCTGCCTGGTGACGGTGGAAGAGGCTTCCCGCGCCATCATGACGGGGCTTGCCGCCGGTCGCCACCAGATCCACTTTCCCCGTCGCTTCATCTGGCTGCTGCGCCTGCTCGGCGCTCTGCCGACGGGGCTCTGGCTGCGCCTTGGCCGCACACTCGTTTCGAAAGGACGCTCTTCATGAAGAAAAAGATCGCCATCGTCGGCTCCGGTATCTCCGGTCTCACCGCCGGTTTTCTGCTCCACAAGCTGCATGACATCACCCTGTTCGAGGCGGCGCCGACCCTGGGAGGCCACACCGCCACCGTGGAGGTGGAACAGGCTGGGCGCCACTATGCCATCGACACCGGCTTCATCGTCTTCAATGACCGCACCTATCCCAACTTCCTCAAATTGCTGGAGCGCATCGGTGTGGGGCGCCAACCCGCCGAGATGAGCTTCTCGGTCAAGAGTCCCGAGGGGATGGAGTACAACGGCCACAACCTCGATACCCTGTTCGCCCGGCGCCGCAATCTGCTGAGCCCGCGCTTCTATCGCTTCGTCGCCGAGATCCTGCGCTTCAACCGGGAGGCGCGGGCCTGGCTGGCCGCGCATCGCCAGCGGGAGCTGACCCCCGAGCTGACCCTGGGGGACTTCCTGCAGGGGGGGAAATTCAGCGACTATTTCGCCCGCCACTACATCCTGCCCATGGGGGCGGCCATCTGGTCCTCCACCCTGGCGGACATGCGTGCCTTCCCCTTGAGCTTCTTCCTGCGGTTTTTCGCCAACCACGGGCTGCTGGAGGTGGCGAACCGCCCCCAGTGGTATGTGATCCCGGGTGGCTCGCGAGAGTACATAGGGCCGCTCACGGCGGGCTGGCAGTCGCGCATCCGCCTCGCTACCCCGGTGGAGGCGGTGCGCCGGGTGGCGGATGGCGTCGTGGTCACCAGCCAGGGGCAGGAGGCCCATTTTGACGAGGTGATCTTCGCCTGTCACAGCGATCAGGCCCTGGCCCTGCTGGCGGATGCGAGCGACGCAGAGAGGGCCATCCTCGGGAACATGCCCTATCAGGCCAACGACGTCTGGCTGCACACCGACGCCTCCTGCCTGCCGATGCGCCGCAAGGCGTGGGCGAGCTGGAACTACCAGCTCGGTGAGGATGACGGGGCGCGCCCCCTGGTGAGCTACAACATGAACATCCTGCAGGGGGTGAGCTCCCCAGCGCCCTTCTGCGTCAGCCTCAATCCCCGTGGACGGGTGGACGAGAGCAAGGTGTTGCGCCGTTTCGTCTATCATCATCCGGTATTCAATCAGGGCTCCATCGCCGCCCAGCAGCGACGGGGCGAGATCTGTGGCCATCAGCGCACCCACTTCTGCGGGGCTTACTGGTACAACGGTTTTCACGAGGACGGGGTGCGCAGCGCCCTGGACGTGGCCAGACGCTTCGGGGCCGAGTTATGAGCGGCGCCGCAGCCTTGACGCAAGGGGACGAGGGAATGGGGGAGGGGATCAGCGCCATCTGGCAAGGCTCGGTGCGCCATCGCCGCTTCGCCCCCAGGGCCCACGCTTTTTCATACAGCCTCTTCATGCTGGGGCTGGATCTGGACGAACTGCCCGGGCTTGAGCAGGGGCGCTGGTTTGCCGTGGAGCGGGCCGGACTGCTCTCGTTTCGCCGCGAGGACTATCTGCGGGGCAGCGAAGGGCCCCTCAAGCAGGCGGTCTGGGACAAGGTGGCGGCCCTTGGGGGGGATGCGGAGCCCGGCGGGCGGGTGCTGCTCCTTGGCAACGTGCGCTGCCTCGGGTTTTATTTCAGCCCGGTCAATTTCTACTTCTGCGATCGGGCGGGGGAGACCCGCTACCTGCTGGCGGAGGTCTCCAATACCCCCTGGAACGAGCGCCACTACTACCTGCTGGATCTGGCGGCGCTCTCCCCCCATGACAAGGATTTCCATGTCTCCCCCTTCATGGGACTGGGGATGCGCTACCACTGGCGCATCCGGGCGCCGAAAGAGGAGGCGCTGATCCATATCGAGAGCCACCCCGTATCCGGTGAGAGCAAGCTGTTTGACGCCACCCTGGCCCTGCGCCGCGCGCCGCTGTCGCGCAAGGGGCTGGCGGCGCTGCTGGTTCGCTGGCCCTGGATGACCCTGAAGGTGCTGCTCGGGATCTACTGGCAGGCCCTGCGCCTTTTTATCAAACGCACCCCCGTCTTCACCCATCCGGAGAGCCGCCCATGACGCCGACACACCCGTTTAATTCCGCTTCCTGGTGTTGTCAGCAGCCCATGGTGCGGGTTCATCCCAACCGAACGACCTCACTCTTGACCCATTCGGAGAGCCGCTAATGGAACTTGCTCAATCAACCCTCTCTGCCTCTTTCATCGACAAGGGGGCCAAGCAACTGCTGCTCAAATTGCTGGCGCGCCTTGAGCAGGGTCAACTGGTGCTTCACGACGGCAGCGAGTGCCACCGCTTCGGCAAGGCGGGCAGCGACCTGCATGCCGAGCTGGTGGTGCAGGATCCGGCGTTTTATCGCCGCCTGCTGCTGGGGGGCAGCATCGCCGCAGGAGAGACCTGGGTGGAGGGTCTCTGGACCAGCCCGGAGCCGGTGGCACTGGTGCGCCTGCTGGCCCGCAATCTGCCGCTGCTCGACGCCCTGGAACGGCGCCTCGGCTGGCTCAGCTTCCCGTTCAACAAGGTGCGCCACTGGTTCAATCGCAATACCCTGACCGGTTCGCGTGCCAACATCGCCGCCCACTATGACCTTGGCAACACCCTCTATCAGGGCTTTCTCGACGATCACATGCAGTATTCGAGCGCCATCTATCCCCACCCGGATGCCACCCTGGAGGAGGGGCAGCAGGCCAAGCTGCGCACCATCTGTGAGCGGCTTGAGCTTGGGCCGGACGACCACCTGCTGGAGATAGGCACCGGCTGGGGCGGTCTTGCCGTCTATGCGGCCCGTCACTACGGCTGCCGGGTCACCACCACTACCATCTCCCGGGCCCAGCACGACTATGCCAAGGCGTGGATCGAGCGGGAGGGGCTGGGGGATCGCATCACCTTGCTGCTGGAGGATTACCGCAAGCTGGAGGGACGCTATGACAAGCTGGTCTCCATCGAGATGATCGAGGCGGTGGGGCACGCCTTCCTGCCCGACTATTTCCGCCAGTTGTCGCGCCTGCTCAAGCCCGGCGGACGCCTGCTGATCCAGGCCATCACCATCGCCGATCAGCGCCACGCCCAGTATCTGCGCGGGGTGGACTTCATCCAGCGCTACATCTTCCCGGGAGGCTGCCTGCCCTGCGTCTCCCAGATGGCGGGTCTGCTGGCGCGGGAGACCGACATGCAGCTGGTACGGCTGCACGATCACGGCCACCACTATGCCCGTACCCTGGCCCACTGGTGCGAACGCTTCCTGGCGCTGGCCCCAGAGCTGCCCAAGCTCGGTTACAGCCAGGATTTCATCCGGCTCTGGCACTTCTATTTCGCCTACTGTGAAGGGGGATTCTGGGAGCGGGCCATCAGCCTGGTGCAACTGGAGGCCGCCAAGCCGGGGCCCCATGGCTGGTCCGGGGACTTGCCGGCACACGGTCGCTGATCATGTGGCAGTGGGCCCACCTGCTGGGATTCAACCTCTACTGGTTGCTGGCGGTGAGATGGCAGCAACCGGGCCCGCTGCTCGGGATGCTGCTGCTCCATTTCATCTTCTCCCCCCGCCGCGGGCAGGACTGGCGCCTCATCCCGGTCGCCCTGGCAGGCTGCCTGCTCGACATCCTGCTCTGGCGCCTCGGCCTGTTTCACTTTCCGTCCGGTTTTCCGCTCTGGCTGTTGCTGCTCTGGTGCGGTTTCGCCCTGACCCTCTCCCACGGCCTTCCCTGGCTTCGCCTCTTGCCGCGCTGGCAACAGGGGCTGTTCGGCATGGTGGGGGGGGGCTCCTCCTATATGGCGGGGGCCGCCATGGGGGCAGTAAACTTACCCTGGGGCATCTGGACAAGCGCAGTGCTGCTGGCGGTGATCTGGATGTGGTGGTTACCCGTACTCCTGTGGGTAACGGTCAAGCTGGAGGGTGAGACGAGATGAACACCTTTTCGACCGACACCTTGTTGTTTTCCAAGTGGACCAGGGATGGCCAGTGCGAGCTGGCCGATCGTTTCTACCTGGTGGTGGCCTGCCAGCGCGATGCCCAGGGGCATCTGGCGAGCGTGGTGATGCAGGATATCAACACCCTGCAGGAACAGGAGATGGACTGGCATGAACTGGAGGATCCCGCCCGTTGGCACATGGGGTGGAACTAGCCTGCTGCTGGCGGCCTTGAGCCTGCCACTGCTTGCGACCGCCCAGAGTGTTGCCGCCCCCTGGCAGGGGCTGCGAACCGTGGGACAGGGGGAGATGCGCTGGCTCTGGTTCAAGCTCTATGACGCCACCCTCTACAGCGAGAGCGGTCGCTATCAGCCGGGGCGCTACCCGCAGGCCCTCAGCATTACCTACGCGAGGGCCATCGAGCGCCAGGATCTGCTGGAGGCGACCGCCGCCGAGTGGCAGCGGCTCGGCCTTGGCAGCGAGAGTGAGCGCCAACGCTGGCTGGCTCGACTGGCCACGTTCTGGCCGGATGTCGCCCCCGGCGACAAGCTGGTTTTTTATGTGGACGAGCAAGGCACGGGCCACTTCTGGTTGCGAGATCGCCTCCTGGGCTCTCTTGATGATCCCGCCTTCGCCCCCGCGTTTCTTGCTATCTGGCTGACTGACGACAGCCGGGATCCCGCTCTGACCCGCCGTCTGCGCGGCCAATCCTGATGGAGTATTCCATGAAGTTCTCTTCCTGGTGGCGTCTTGCCTGGTTGCTGCCCCTGCTGTGGCTCTCTGGTTGCGGCGCGGGTCTTGACGATTATCGCGGCTCCCGGCCGGGCTGGGATCTCGCCCGTTTCTTCAATGGCAAGCTGGTGGCCCACGGCCTGGTGACGGACCGCAGCGGCGAAGTGACCAGTCGCTTTCGGGTCGAGATGCAGGGGCACTGGCGAGAGGGCAAGGGGGAGCTGTTCGAGCAGTTTTACTTCGATGATGGCCGTCGGCAGACCCGCACCTGGTTTTTGAGCAAGGGGGCGGATGGCCACTGGCGCGGCACGGCTTCAGACGTGGTGGGGGAGGCGGTAGGCAAGACAGAGGGCTTTGCCCTCAATTGGCGTTATCAACTCGATCTGGCACTGCCGGATGAGAGCGTGGTGAGGGTGAGCTTTGATGACTGGATGTATCTGCTGGACGACGATCGCCTGATCAACCGCGCGAAGATCAGCAAGTTCGGCATTCACCTCGGCGAGGTGATCCTCTATATCGAACGGCTTGAGCAATGAAAGCCGGTGCATTTTTGCCGACAATAGCTATTGGCTATGGATCGGCAAGGCACAGACGATTGTCCTTTGAGTCTGCTTCTGGATAAGCTGACTCCGTTCCCGATAATGCTTACCACCTGGAGGTGAATCATGAAGAGCCCCATTGGTCTTGATACCGTTCAATCACAAGCCCTGGCCGCCGAGCTCAACAAGCTGCTGGCCAGCTACCAGATCCTCTACATGAACGTCCGTGGCTTCCACTGGAACATCCGCGGCAACCAGTTCTTCGAGCTGCACCTGAAATTCGAAGAGATCTACAACGACCTGCTGCTGAAAGTCGATGCCCTGGCCGAACGCATTCTGACCCTGGATGGGGTGCCCCTGCACAGCTTCAGCGACTACATCCAGGTGTCCGCCATCCCCGAGCAGAAGGGGTTGCATGACGGTCGTGCCTGCGTGGAATCCCTGCTGGCGAGCTTCCGCGAACTGCTGGTTGCCCAGCGCCGCATCCTGGGTCAGGCCGCCGATGCCGGTGATGAAGGGACTGCGTCCATCCTCTCCGACTATGTGCAGCAGCAGGAGAAACTGGTCTGGATGCTGCGCGCCTATCTGGCCTGATAAACCTGGGGCCGGCTGCCCATGCTCCGGCCCGTATCATTGCCCCTGTTGTTGCAAACCCGAGTTGTCTCTCCTTGATTTCCCACCCGCTTGCCGCCCGATTTGGGCGGCTTTTTTCTATTTGATCTGCATCAATGAAATGTTAATTGGTAAATTGAATGCCTATTAAGTTTTCCAGGAGGGGAATAGAATCGCCACAAAACAGATAACTGAAATGTCCAATTAGGAGAGACATGATGTTTTGTGTGCAATGTGAACAGACTATTCGTACCCCGGCAGGCAACGGCTGCGCCTATGCACAAGGCATGTGCGGCAAGACGGCGGAAACCTCCGACCTGCAGGATGTGCTGATCTATACCCTGCAAGGGCTCAGCGCCTGGGCCCTGGCGGCCCGCGAGCACGGCATCGTCGACAGCGAAATAGACGCTTTCGTGCCCAAGGCGTTCTTTGCCACCCTCACCAACGTCAACTTCGACTCCGCTCGCATCGTCGCCTACGTCAACCAGGCGCTGGCCTATCGCCAGCAACTGGCCGCCAAGCTGGCACCGCTGGCGGTGCAGGCCGATGCACTGCCCGCTGCCGCCCGCTTCGAGCCGGGTGCCGATCTGCTGGCCCAGCTTGCCCAGGCGCCGCAGACTGCGGTCAACCGGGGCAAGAACGAGGTCAACGAAGACATCATGGGGCTGCGCTTGCTCTGCCTCTACGGCCTCAAGGGCGCCGCCGCCTACATGGAACACGCCCGGGTGCTGGATCAGCAGGATGCCGGGGTCGCCGCCGAATTCCATCGCATCATGAGCTGGCTCGGCACGGATCCCTGCGATCTGGATCCCCTGTTCAAGTGCGCCATGGAGATCGGCCTGCTGAACTTCAAGATCATGGAGATGCTGGATCTCGGTGAAACCACCGCCTTTGGCCACCCCGAGCCGACCCAGGTACGCGTCACTCCGGTACCGGGCAAGTGCATTCTGGTCTCCGGCCACGACATGGTGGATCTCAAGCTCATCCTGGAGCAGACCAGGGGCACTGGCATCAACGTCTACACCCATGGCGAGATGCTGCCGGCCCTGGCCTACCCCTTCTTCAAGCAGTACCCGCACCTGGTGGGCAACTACGGCTCCGCCTGGCAGAACCAGCAGAAGGAGTTTGCCAATTTCCCGGGCGCTGTGGTGATGACCTCCAACTGCATCATCGACCCGAACGTGGGCAACTACAGCGATCGCATCTTCACCCGCTCCATCGTCGGCTGGCCCGGTGTGACCCACCTGGAAGGGGAAGATTTCTCCGTCGTTATCGCCAAGGCGCAAGCGCTGGAAGGCTTCAAGCACGTTGAGCTCGAGCACTTCATCACCATCGGTTTTGCCCGCAACGCCCTGATGCAGGCCGCTCCCGCAGTGATCGACAAGGTCAAGGCTGGCGAAATCAGCCACTTCTTCCTGGTGGGGGGATGTGACGGCGACCGTGCCGAGCGCGCCTACTACACCGAGTTTGCCAAGGCGATCCCGCAGGACAGCCTGCTGCTGACCCTGGGCTGCGGCAAGTACAAGTTCAACAAGCTCGATTTCGGCGACATCGGCGGCATTCCGCGCCTGCTGGACGTGGGTCAGTGCAATGATGCCTACTCCGCCATCCAGCTGGCCCTGGCGCTCGCCGACGCGTTCGAGTGCGGCGTCAACGATCTGCCCCTGACCCTTGTGCTCTCCTGGTTCGAGCAAAAAGCCATCGTCATTTTGCTCACTCTGCTTGCGCTCGGTGTGAAGGACATCCGCACCGGCCCGACCGCCCCGGCCTTCCTCACCCCGGCCCTGCTCAAGGTGCTGGAGGAGCAGTTCGGCCTGAAAGGCACCACCACGGCAGACGCGGATCTCGCCGAGATCCTGGCGGCCTGAGCAAAGATACAGCCTTACACGCTCAGCATGTTGTAAGCCTTTGGCGAGCCTGATGGCTCGCCTTTTTTCAACGCAATTTCCGAGCAAGAGGAGCCTTGCGATGACCTCCACCTCTTTGAGCCTGCGCTGTATAGCCCGCCGGGCAGAGACCCACGACGTGGCGAGCTGGCAATTTGAACCCCTGGCTGGCGACCTGCCCTCCGTGCTGGCCGGCCAGTGCGTCACCCTGCACACGATGATTGACGGCAAGCCTCACTGTCGCGCCTACACCCTCTCCTCCAGCCCGCAGGATCCTTTCTGGCAGGTCACCATCAAGGATGTGGGGCTGGTCTCTCACCATCTGCACCAGAGCCTGCAAGTGGGGGACGAGATCCGGGTAGACGGCCCCTTCGGCGATTTCCACCTGACCGCGTTCCCCTGCGAGCGGCCGCTGCTGCTCAGCGCCGGCTCCGGCATCACCCCCATGTGGGCCATGCTGCGGGACGAGCTCGCCAAACGGCCGGATGCAGACATTCGCTTTATTCACAGCGCCAGAACCCCCGGGGATGTGATCTTCGCAAGGGAACTGGCTTCGCTGGCCGAGGCTCATGCCGGTGTGCGCCATGCTTTAGTGCTGGAGAAAGTAGGGGAAGAGGCGCCAACGGCTCATCCCTGGGTTGGCCGGCTCACACCGGGGATGCTCAAGGAATTGGCGCCGGATCTCTTGAGCCGCCATGTCTATCTGTGCGGGCCTGCCCCCTACATGACCGCAGTCTGCACCATGCTGGCGGAGCTGGGACTGCCGGCAGCGCAGTTGCACCAGGAGTCGTTCGGCCTGCCTGCTGTTACATCGGGCGCGGCGCCAGTTGCGGCCGGCAGCGACCACTTCTGGCTGACCCTGAAAAAGAGCGGCAAGAAAGTGAAGATACTGCCTGGCCAGACCCTGCTGGCGGCACTGGAGGGGGCGGGGGAGACCATGATGGCCGCTTGCCGCGCCGGGGTGTGCGGCGCCTGTCGCTGCACCACGGAAGGCGAAATCGAGCGCCAGAGCGTGATGACCTTGAGCGCGCAAGATCTCGAGAACGGGGTGGCGCTGGCCTGTTCCTGCACCGCCAGAGGGGATGTGAGCCTGGAGTACTGACGGGCGTCATTGGTATCCCGAGCTTTTCCCGGACGGGTCGTGCGGGTAGACTCAACCCCAGTTTCAGCAAAGTACGGGATAAAAAATGACAATTCTGGTGACGGGGGGAGCCGGTTACATCGGTTCCCACACCCTGGTCGAGCTGCTTGGTACCGGGCAGCAGGTCGTAGTACTGGACAACCTCTCCAACGCTTCCCCCGAATCTCTCAAACGGGTCGAGCGGATCACCGGCAAGCCGGTCACCTTCGTGGAAGGGGACATTCTGGACAGAGCCTGCCTGCAGCGGCTGTTTGCCGAGCACAGGATAGCATCCGTGATCCACTTCGCCGGCCTCAAGGCGGTGGGGGAATCCGGCCAGATCCCGCTTACCTACTATCAGAACAACGTGACCGGCACCCTGGTGCTGTGCGAAGAGATGGCCAGGGCCGGCGTGTTCCGGCTGGTGTTCAGCTCCTCGGCCACCGTCTATGGGGATCCGGCCTCGGTACCCCTGCGGGAAGATTTCCCCACCAGCGCCACCAACCCCTATGGCCGCTCCAAGCTGATGGTCGAAGAGATCCTGCGTGACCTCTCCATATCCGATCCTCGCTGGGCCATCGTGCTGCTGCGCTACTTCAACCCGGTGGGTGCTCACGAGAGCGGCCTCATCGGTGAAGATCCCAACGGCATCCCCAACAACCTGCTGCCTTACATCAGTCAGGTCGGCGTGGGCAAGCTCAAGGAGCTGGGGGTCTTTGGCAACGACTACCCGACGCCGGACGGCACCGGGGTGCGCGACTATATCCACGTGGTGGATCTCGCCATCGGTCACCTCAAAGCGTTGGCCCGCATCAAGAGTGATACCGGCGTCTTCACCTATAACCTCGGCACCGGTCAGGGCTATTCCGTGCTGGAGATGGTCAAGGCGTTCGAGGCAGCCAGTGGCCGTGCCATTCCCTACCAGATCAAGCCCCGTCGCCCCGGCGACATTGCCGAGTGCTGGGCTGAACCGGCTCTGGCCCGTGACGAGCTGGACTGGCAGGCTGAGCGGGGTCTGGAGCAGATGATGGTGGATACCTGGCGCTGGCAAAGCCAGAACCCGAACGGTTATGGCCCTGCTGCGAAGCCGTGATCAAGGGTCATGGGCTGCTCAGGAACCTCATTTATTCATATCAACTCGGGTCCCAGCGCTGCTCTTCGCCTTGCTGACAGCTTCTTGCGACGGCCCATCAGGCCTGATGGTTTGCAGCCTGAATAGCAAAACGCCCCGGCATGCCGGGGCGTTTTTTCATGAACAACGCGCGGGTTACTGAATGCTCTTGCCGGCGCGGACATCCTTGATGATGGCCTTGAGGCTGGCCAGATCCCGCGGTGCGCCGCGCAGGATCTGATCGCCGATGATAAAGGCCGGGGTACCGGAAATGGCCATGGCTTCGGCCAGCGCCCGGTTGGTACCCAGATTCTGATCGATGCTGCCGTCCTTGATCTTCGCCTCGACCTTGCTCCAGTCCACGCCGGCGGCCCTGGCGACGTCTTTCACCTGGGCTTCGTCGGAGAGGGGTCCCTGATGGGCGTACAGCTTGTCGTGGAAGGCCTGGTATTTGTCGGGCTGGCCGAGCTTCACCGCCAGCGCCGCGCGGGCGGCGTAGTAGGAAGTTTCGCTCAGGATGGGGAACTGCTTGTAGATGTAGCGGATCTCCTTGTCCTCAGAGAGCAGTTGCTGAATGAGGGGATGAGCGCGCTTGCAGTAGCCGCAGTTGTAGTCGAAGAACTCCACCACCGTCAGGCTGCCCTTGGGATTGCCGCTCTCGGGATCCTGGTTGGCGAAGAGCTGCTTGGCATGGGCTTCTATCAGCGTCTTGTCGTTCTCGGCCTGCTGGCTCTCCTGCTTGGCACGCAGGGCGTTGGACATCTCGACCAGGATCTCCGGATTCTTGACCAGATAGTCGCGCACGATCTGCTCGACATCGCTCTTGGTCAGCTCGCTCGCCTGCACGGGCGCCGCAAGCAGGGTCGCGCCGGTCAGGGCGGCGAACAGGGCATGTTTGATTCTCATAAGTCCATCTTGCTGGGGATGTGGTAGTGGCCCCTATAGTGGGTGAGTCTGTTTTCAAGTCAAGCCATCCGCTTGAAAAAGCACGGTTTGCAGCGGTTTTGCCGGTTTTGTGCGCCAGATAGCCCAATAAATGGGCAAACAAACGGAGTGGGGATTTACAAGGGCTGGGGGCATGGGTAATATGCGTCGCACTGCTGCGGAGGGGTGGCAGAGCGGCTGAATGCACCGGTCTTGAAAACCGGCGATGGGCGACCATCCGTGGGTTCAAATCCCACCTCCTCCGCCATCTACATAGCCCAACTGATTTATTCAGTTGGGCTTTTTTGTGTCTTCGGTTTTGGGTATGCCGCCGTGTGCCCGGATTTAGTTGACCATCGCGATCACTCCCAGGGCGTCACATTGGCGTACTTGTATTTGGCGTAGACGGGCTGGCCGTTGTAGGAACTGGGCGGGAAGCTCGGGTTGGCGCTGATCCAGTTATTCACAAACGTCTGCATCCAGCTGGTGACGGGGCGGCTCTCGCGGCGCACGCTCACCCATTTGTTCTGGGTGCGGCTGAAGACCTGCCAGGTGACTCCCGCCTCGTCGATGTTGAAGGCGTAGCGCTCCATGTTCCAGATGGAGATACCGTACTTGCCCAGGTCGATGTCCTGGGGATACTGACGCCCCTGGATCCAGACGTTGGTATGGAGCAGGTTGGTGCCCCCCATCAGCTCGATGTCGACTTCATAGTGAGAGCTGGTACCTGCATCTCCGGTATAGGTAAAGAAGGAGCTGATGGTGCCGGGCACCGATCCTGCCTGCATCTGCACCTCATAACGACCCTTGCGGGTGTAGTTGTAGGTTCGCAGCTCAGCACAGCTCTTGTTCCCTTTGTCGGATTTCGCATGGAGGATGGCCGTGCCGGACTCCATCCAGACGTTGGCGGCGCGCCAGGTGCAGTCGAATTCTGACCCGCCATTGCGCCAACCATCAGAGACCTGCCAATCCTGATTGCTCCACCACCATGCCGATGCCTGAGTGGAATATAATCCTCCCGCCATCAGCAATACTGACATCAGTCCAAGTTTACGCATATTATCCACATTCCTGTGTGTTTATTAATGAGTGTTTTATTGATGACTACAAGCAGCATCAGAATAGCCATAAACAGATATTGAAACTTATACTGGTATCGCGTCATGACAGTTTCATAATTTTGAAATTGCCTGAAAAAGGTATGAAAGACATGACGGTTGGCTGGTATAACCAGAATAAAAAAAGCCACCGTATATAACGGTGGCAAAAGCACGGACTCCCGATCCGATGAGTTAAAATCAGCTGGCTTGGCGGCGATAGATTTCGACCAGTTCGGTGGCCAGTTCGCGGCACAGAATGGAGGTCATCAGGTGATCCTGGGCATGTACCATGACCAGTGTCATCTTGGTCTTGCCTTCGCCCTCATCGGCTTCAATCAGTTTGGTTTGTACGGCATGGGCAGCCTTCCCCGCGTCGGTGGCCTGGAGCAGCAAGGCATCCGCTTCGCTGAACTGGCCAGCACGAGCTTGACGCAGGGCTTCGAAACAGAGACTGCGAGATTGGCCGGCATTGACGATGATGCCCATGACTGCTTCTTCAAGATCCATCATTTATGACTCCTTAAAATCCATTATTACGAGAGACGTTGGCGAACCATTCACCACTTTTCTTGACGGTGCGCTGCTGGCTTTCCAAATCAAGGCTGATGAATCCATAACGGTTCTTGTAGGCATTCATCCAGGACCAGCTGTCAATAAAGGTCCACAGGTGATAACCACGGCAATTACTTCCTTCGGCAATGGCGGTATGAATCCACTGGAGGTGGCCGCGAATGAAGTCGATACGATAATCGTCTTTTACCTGACCATCTTCACCAATGAATCTGTGCTCCCCTTCGACACCCATACCATTTTCGGAGATATAGCTTGGGATATTTCCATAGTTATCTCGCAGGTTGATCAATATGTCATAAATACCGCGCTCATATATTTCCCAGCCGCGATAAGGGTTCATTTTGCGGCCTGGCATCTCGTAATTCTCGAAGAACCAGTCAGGCAGGAAAGGGGAGTCCGGGTTGATGGCCGTCATGCGTGCCTTCACTCGCCGCGGCTGGTAGTAGTTGATGCCGAGCAGATCGATCTTGCCGGCGGCCAGCAGTTCGCAGTCGCCGCTTTGCACAACTGGCATCTGATCGTGCTCGCGCAGGATATCGATCAGCTCCTGGGGATAAACCCCCTTCACCGCAGGATCGAGGAAGGCACGGTTGAAGAACAGGTCGGCAATGAACGAGGCCTTCAAGTCTGCCGGGTTTGAAGAGCGCGGATAGGAGGGGGTCAGGTTCAGGACGATGCCGATCTGACCGGGCAGGGAGAGTGTGCGATAACGCTTCACCGCCAGACTGTGGGCCAGCATCATGTGATAGGCCACCTGGGCTGCCCGTTTGAAGTCCATCTGGTTCGGGTAATGGAAGTCATACAGATACCCTCCTTCCACTACCACAACGGGTTCATTGAAGGTCATCCAGCAGGCGACGCGATCACCGAACAGTTTGAAGCAGAGCGCTGCGTACTCGGCATAAGCCGCCACGGTTTCGCGGCTCTCCCAGCCTCCCTGCTCCTGCCAGTACATCGGCATGTCGAAGTGGAACAGGCCGATGAAGGGTTTGATCCCCTTGGCCAGCAGCTCATCGATAACCTTGTTGTAGAAGTCTACGGCCTCCTGGTTGACGGTGTGGCCATCCGGCAGCAACCGGGCCCAGGAGATGGATGTGCGGAAGCTGTTGTGGCCAATCTGTTCCATCAATGCGATGTCTTCACGATAACGATCGTAGAAGGTGGAGGTGTTGGCCGGGCCAACCTGACCATGGAAACGGTGTGGCTCCGTCTCGAACCAGTGATCCCAGATGGTCGGTGCCTTGCCGCCCACATTGGCAGCTCCTTCCGATTGTGCGGCCGACGAGGCGCTACCCCACCAGAAGCCTTCGGGGAATGTATATTGCATTGCAGTTTCCTCTTGATGACCGGCGTGCAGGCGGCGTGGCGCCCGCACGCCTGGCGCTTACGCCTGACTCTGAATCGGTGTGATTGTGTCTGCTTTTTCTGATCTGGCGGCTTCTTCCGCTTCAGCCGTCTCGGCTTCCTGCTTGAGCAGGGTGCGTTCGTAAGCTCGCACGAAGGGGTAATACATCAGGGCGGAGATCCCCATGCAGATGAAGCACATGATGACCGGACTGAAGGCCCAGTTGGTCGCCCAGGAGGCGCCGATGGGGGCCGGCGTGGTCCATGCGGTCAGCATCACGACCTTCTCAACCAGACCCAGATCCACCGCGAACCAGGCCAGGATGGCGTTGATCACCGGCACCAGGATGAAGGGCAGGAAGAAGACCGGGTTCATGATGATGGGAGCACCAAACAGGATCGGCTCGTTGATGTTGAAGAACCCGGGGACCACGCCCATTCGCCCTATGGTGCGCAGGTGCACGGCACGGCTGCGCATCAGCAGGAATGCCAGTGGCAAGGTGGAGCCCACGCCGCCGATAAACAGGAAGTGATCCCAGAAACCGGGCAGGAAGGTGTGGGGAATAGCTTGGCCGGCGGCCAATGCGGCCTGGTTGCTGGCCAGGTTTGCCATCCAGAAGGGGTTCATGATGCCGGTGACGATCATGGTGCCGTGGATGCCGGCAAACCAGAGGATCTGGCACAACAGCACCGCCAACAAGACGGCAGGCAGGCTGTCGGAAGCCGCCACCAGCGGTTTGAGCATGGACATGATCGCCTCGGGCAGGATCATGCCTGTGGTTTCCTGCAGCAGCATGTTGAAGGGGTGCAGGGTCAGGATAATCGCCAGGACCGGGATCAGCACCTCGAAGGAGCGCGCCACCCCCATCGGCACCTGCTCGGGCAGACGGATGGTGATGTTGTTGCGCTTGAGCCAGGCATAGACCTCGGTCGAATAGATGGCGCAAATAAGAGCGGTAAAGATGCCCTGACCGGAGAAATACTGGGTGGAGATGGTGCCGTCTTTGTATTGCGCTGCCACCAGCATGAACGACATCAGCGACAGCAGGCCCGTGGTGATGGGGTCCAGGGAGTATTGCTTGGCCAGGCTGGATGCGACGCCCACCGAGATGAAGACCGTCATCAGCCCCATGCTCATGTTGAAGGGCAACATGAGTTCGGCACGATAGGTGTTGGAAAAATCGAGCCAGGCTCTGGCAAAGCCCCAGGTGGTTTCGCTGGAGATGGGTGGGAAGATGAAGACCAGCATGAAGCTGCCGACGATCATGAACGGCAGCGCGGCAATAAAACCGTCACGGATGGCCAGAACATAGCGTTGCTGGCCCAGTTTTCCTGCCAATGGGCCGATCCGTTGTTCGATCAACTTGACCAGCATCCCATAGAGTGAACTCATAGTGTGTGTCCTTCCTTGTGAGCACGCTTAACCAATCAGGGACAGGGCGTAGTCCAGCACCTTGTCGCCGCGCTGCATGCCGTAATCCATCATGTCGATAGGTTGTACCTTGATGCCGTGAGCCGCCGCCTTGGCTTGCAACTCCGGTTGCATGTACTTGATCTGCGGTCCCAGCAAGACCACCTGGTAATGGGGCATCTGGTCATCGAACTCCGATGCGCCAAAAGCCTTGATCTCGGCAGCCAGGCCCCGTTTTTCGGCTTCTACCAGCATTTTTTTCACCAGCAGGCTGGTGGACATCCCGGCAGAGCAGCACAACATGATTTTTTTCATGATCATTCCTCAGTTATTAAGCTGGGCTCACTATAGATCGATGCAACAAAGTGGGAAATCGATTTCACGAATGGGGTTTTGTAATTGTGATCGCGATCACTTGATGGATATCTGATATAAGGCATATAAAATAAAATATCGTTATTTATTAGTTAGTTATAATTGTTTTTATGATGTGGTTTAAGCCATGTTTATTCGATTTGGTATTTTGAAATATCGATTTCAAGTTTGTCGTGGTTTTCATGCTGCTCCTGGACCCCTGCATGATGCAGGGGGCGCTTTCGGCATGGTGTCGATCCGGCGACCATGCCAGCAACCCCGGGTAACCGAGCCCATCGCCGTGCTCCTTCACCCTCTGGTGGCAGGGCGTCATGGTGGCGGCTAAGGGGCTCTGTACAGTGTCTTGCTCAGATGGCGGGCTCAGCCTGGGGTTTCCTTGTGGTTCTCGCTGAGGGTCACGAAACCCGATTCAGGAGCCGGGTATCTTGCTGTCCCGCCTTCTTCGCGCGCGGGGCACTGTAGAAGAGGCGGGGGGCGGGTGATGCCCAGTTGGCGTCAGCAGATCTGATGGCAAATGAGGGATCAAGTGGATGCGCAAATAAGGTGGCCAAGAGACGGACATGTAAATGACAGGGTTGCGAAGGTGCGGTCAGATGAAATGATCGATAAGAGAGGGTTCTGCTGCCGTCAGCCTCTGAATGATGATGGAAAAGGGAAAAGGGAAAAGGAAAACGTAAAGCTGAGGGTGGCGACCGGTGCGGGAGCTGTCCTGGGCAAGAATGGCAGGGGAGTAAAACAATGCTCCGTCACGGGGACGGAGCATTGGAAGGGTGATCAGCGGGTCAATCCACCTTCATCCAGTACGCTGACCGTCCAGAAGAAGGGGGCATTCCAGTTGACGGTGACCTCGTTCAGCGTCCAGGCACCAATCTCATCTTTCCAGCAGGTCTGGCCGGTACACTTGCCCTTGAGGGTGGAGGCAACGGGATCGCTGAAGTTGATGGAGTTCGGTCCGCCCGAGAGTACGCCTGGTGGTACCAGGGGAGACGCGGGGTCGATGGGGTGAGCCCAGAACCTGTGGTGCGGATTCTTCAGCGGACGGCTGCCGTAGCCCGACACATAGGACTGGTCGAGGGGGTTGCGGCCGAGCACATAGTCCATGGCATCGGACATGGCCTGCAGGTATTTGCGCTCTCCCGTGAAGTCATGGGCCAACCCGAGGAAGATGCTGCGGTTCATCAGGTTGGAGTTGGAGCCCCAGGGGTATTCGGTCGCCTGATAGGGGATAAGGTAACCCTCCGTCACCACGCTCTTCTGGTAGCCGTCAGCTGCGGCGATGATAGCGGCGCGCGCCTTCTCCACTTCCTGTTTGCCCAGTTTGTTAGGCACCATGGCCAGCGTGATGGTCCCTGCGCTGCTTAGATCCTGCCAGTAGAGATCACCGCTTGCGCTGCGATCCCCCTTGGGGGCGGCCAGATAGAGAGGGGACTGCTGGACGGCCTGCTTGTACTCGGCTTTGCCGGTGGTGGCAAACAGCTCGGCGGCAGCCCAGTAGAATTCGTCCTTCAGGTTGGTGTCATCATAGGGACCGGATCCCACAAAGTTGTCATAGGCATAGACGTCCGGATGGCGGTTGGCCGCCTTCCAGGCTCGTTCCGCTGCCTGCAGGCTGCGCTGTGCGAAGGCCGGATCCAGATCTTTCCATACGCGAGCAGACTGGGCGGCGGTGGCCGCCAGGTTCAGAGTCGCAGCCGTGCTGGGGTGGCTCAGGAAACGGGGTTGTGGATCCTTGTGGGGCGGGAGCGGCATCCCGGTCCAGGCTTCGTCGGCGACCTTGTGGAAGACCATGCCGGAGGCATCGATCTCGGTCAGTTTCAGGCTGTCGAGCTGCTTGGACTGATCGCCTACCGGCACCCAGGCCTTCTTGCCTTCGGGCACCTGCATGGCGAGGAAGAACTCCATCATCCAGCGGGACTCGTCCAGCAGATCGTTGTAGCCGTTGTGCTGTTCCGGGATCTTGACCTTGCCGTCGGCAAAGGCGCTCTTGTCACCCTCTTTCGCCAGCTGCTCCCGTTCATAAAGGTTCATCAAGGTCCATACCGAGATCCCCCCGTTGACCACGTACTTGCCCTGATCGCCAGCGTCGTACCAGCCGCCGGTCACATCCAGCGTGAAGTCACAGCCAGGCCACTGGTTGCCCTTGGCGTCCTGCTTGTTGAAGCAGGTTACGTTCTCGGGCTTGTGTCCTGCCGGGCGAGCAAGGTCGGGGCGCTGGACATATTTGGCTTCGATGTCGATGCCGCTACGCTGCTGATAGAAGAAGGAGAGGGCATCGAATTTCATGGTGTGATAGATGTCATCGCCGATGCTGAACGGATGACTCTTCTGGCCGGCGACATCCAGTACCAGGCCGGTGCCCGGGGTGGTGACCTGACTGAAGTCGGCAATCTGTACGTTCTCGCCGGATGCGGCATTCAGGCCAAAGGGCGTGGTCTTGCCTTCCGCGATGGTCTCACCCTGGGCATTGCGCAGGGTCCAGGGGAGCGAGTCCTTGCTGTCGGTGGCGATGGTCGCCCGTTTCAGAGCCTTGCTCAGATAGCCGACCTGGTTGACGCGCACGCTGCCCAGCTCCGATTTCTTGATCAAGGAGGGGCCCGATAGCGTGGCTTCACCGATACAGACAGTGGTCGGTGTCTGGGTGCCCATCTGAAGTTGGAACTGGGTCTTCTCGTCAGTGGCAGAAGGTGTGAACTGGATATCGAACGGTTTGGGCGTGCTGCCGAGGGCGAGGTCCTGCACCATGTAGTTGGTGTAGGGGGCGCCATCATGCTGGATCAGGGCCTTGACGTTGATGTCGCTCTTGGCCATGGCAGTGAAATGGAGTTTGTAGGTTTGCCCCTGCACCAGGCCGAGATTGGACTGACCCAGGATGACATCCCAGGGATTGGAGCCCGACTCGGTGAAGGTGATACAGCCCATCTGGTTCTCGGCGTTCAGGGTCCCCCCGGCCGTCCACCATCCATTGGTTCCCTGGAAGCCCCCATTGGTCAGCAATTCACCCACAGGCCCGGCAGATGCCGAGGAGGTACCTGAACCAGATGCCCCTGCGCTGGGCAGGGAGCAGCCATGCAAGCCAATGACGCAAGACATGGCAAGCGTCAGGGCACTAAGCCGAGATGTTTTCATTGTTACCCCTTTGATCACAGACGGAAATAATGGCGTCGATTTTCGCACTCACGCAGAAAATGACCGAGTCATCCTGCGGTCCGCATTTCACTGTCAAGATTCACACACAACCCCTGAGTGGAAATCGATTTCACGATTCAGGTAACAGTAAATTTTTTGGCAGATCAAGTTTGCTTTTATGAAATGTGATGGAGACGGCAAATTTTCGTTTATTGATATATTCATGCACTTGAATTGAATTCCATTGAATCCTTTCAACATTCCTCTGACTCCCCAGCCGTTTGGCCATATCGGTGTCGTTCCAGGCAGCTCATGCGGCAAATCAATGTGGTGGGTTGCATTTAAATCATTGTTTTAATTTTATTTTGTTGATCTTCCTGGCATGAGTCTACCCGTTCTCTCTGTTCCTTCCTGGGTATTCTGCTGGTGATGCACGCCCCCGAGTTTGTGAGTTGCATCACTATTTTCTCTTTCAGCGGGATCTTTATCATGGCATGACAAAGATACTGCTGGAATGACGAAGAGATTTCTGTTTACCATTTAATATCTTTGCAATCGATTTCAAATTTGACTGTTTTTCAAGACGACTCGCCATGAACGATGAGTCCAGGCGATGAACGAGAACATCCGGAGAGTCATAAGGAAAATGCGTAAAACTACAGGTCTCACCAGGTCTATGACCTGCCTATTCGTGGGGTGCGGCATCTGGAGTGCCGGGATGGCGGATGAGTTGTCGACCATGCCCTATTTTTCCACCTGGCCGCAGATCCACAGCGCCATTGCCAGGGACGAGGGGATGGAGCATCAGATCCAGGCTCTGCTCTCCCGGATGACCCTGGAGGAGAAGGTTGGCCAGATGATCCAGCCCGACTTTCGTGAAGTGACACCTGAGGAGGTGACGCGCTACAAGATTGGCTCCGTCCTCAACGGGGGGGGGGGCTGGCCCGGCAACAACAAACACGCGTCGGCCCAGGACTGGGCACACCAGGCCGACACCTATTGGCAGGCGGCGGAAGCGGGCTTTGAGGGCAGGGGGTATCGCATCCCCTTCATGTGGGCGACCGATGCGGTGCACGGCCACAACAACGTCTTCGCGGCGACCCTGTTCCCGCACAATATCGGCCTGGGGGCGGCGCGGGATCCGGATCTCATCTACCGTATCGGCCAGGTGACGGCGCGGGAAGTTGCCGCCACCGGGCTGGATTGGACCTTCGCCCCGACGGTGGCGGTGCCGAGGGATGATCGCTGGGGCCGGACCTATGAGGGCTATTCCGAAGATCCCGCCATCGTCTATCACTATGCCGGAGAGATGGTGCGTGGCCTGCAAGGTTCCGCGACGGATCTGCGCGGCCAGCGCCATGTCATCTCGAACGTGAAACACTTCGTGGGGGACGGCGGTACCCTGAACGGGGTCGACCGGGGTCAGAACTTCTATTCGGAAGAGGACCTGCGCAACCTGCACGCGGTGGGCTACTTCTCGGGGCTGGATGCCGGTGCCCAGGTGGTGATGGCTTCGTTCAACAGCTGGCACAACGAGCTCAACCGCGACGTGCTGCCAGAAGACGGGGTTGAGTACAACGGCAAGCTGCACGGCAGCCGCTATCTGCTGACCGACGTGCTCAAGGGCAAGATGGGCTTTGATGGCCTTGTCGTCTCTGATTGGAACGGTCACAGCGAGATCGCCGGTTGCACCATGGGGAGCTGCCTGCCTGCGGTGCTGGCCGGGGTCGACATCTTCATGGTCACTGCGCGCAAAGACTGGATGGAGTTTCGCCAGAGCCTGCTCGATGGCGTGGCGAGCCGGCAGATCCCGATAAGCCGGATCGACGATGCCGTGACGCGTATCCTGCGGGTCAAGATGCGGGCCGGGCTGTGGGAGAAACCCATGCCGTCGGCCCGTGAGCTGGCGGGCAAGCAGGGTGAACTTGGTGCCGTGACGCACAAGGCGCTGGCCCGGGAGGCGGTACGCAAGTCGCTGGTGCTGCTCAAGAACGAGGGCAGGATCCTGCCCCTGAGCCGGCAGAGCCGGGTGCTGGTGGCTGGGAGCGCCGCCAACGATCTGGGCAAGCAGGTGGGGGGCTGGAGCCTGACCTGGCAAGGCAGCGAGAACGGGCGCGGTGATTTCCCCGGTGCCCAGAGCGTGCTGGATGCGGTGACCGCCACCGTCGGTGCGGATCATGTGCAGGTGAGCACGGGATCCGGTGAGTTTGCGGGAGCCAAGCCCGATGTCGCCATCCTGGTCATAGGGGAGGATCCCTATGCCGAGTGGTTCGGCGACATTCCTGACAACAAGACCCTTGCCTATGGGGATCTCAAGAGCAGCTATCACGAGGATCTGTTGACCCTCAAGCGGCTGAAGGCGGCCGGCATCCCCGTGGTGACCGTGCTTTTCTCCGGACGTCCGCTCTACGTCAATGAGGAGCTCAATCTCTCTTCCGCCTTTGTCGCCGCCTGGCTGCCGGGCACCGAGGGGGAGGGGATCACCGATCTGCTGTTCAGGGATGCCAAGGGCAAGGTGGCCCATGACTTCCAGGGACGCCTCTCCTTCTCATGGCCCTTCAGCAAGTGCGCCACCACCATCAATCGCACGCCCACCCATATCCCGGGCTGGCAGCGCCCAGCCTTCGAGCAGGATCCAGCGGGTGAGTACGCACCGCTCTTCCCCTATGGCTACGGGCTCAGCTACGGCAAGCCTTCCCCTGTGGCGGCCCGGGTCAGCAACCTCAATACCCTGACCCTGGATAATCGTACCTTCGGCTGCAACGAGAGCGACCCCGCCAAACTGAGCGCCGCTGACAAGGTGCTCGAGCTGTTCGGGCCAAAGGCGGGTGAAGAACACCGTCTGCGCATGGGGGATGCCAGCAACTGGACGGGGACTGAAGTCTCCGGCAACAGCGTGACCGAGATGACCTTCATCAAGGTTCAGCCCATCGACTACCTGCGCCAGCAGGATGCGCGAGCGGTCACCTTCCTCGGGGCTAACAAGCCGGGTGTCGACTCCGGGGCCACGATCCAGTTGCAGACCACCCAGGTCAAGGGGGCGGATCGTCGCACCTACCTGAAGGGCGAGAGCGAGCTGCAGGTGACGCTGCGGGTGCAGCAGGCGCCAGCGGGGGACATGACGCTGGGGCTGCAGTGTGGCTGGCCCTGCGGCAAATCCATCGAGATTGCTCCGGCCTTGCGCCAGTTGCCCCCGCAGAAGTGGGTGACCCTGAGTCTGCCCCTGCGCTGCCTCGAAGAGGGCATGGACTTCGCGAAGGTCAATACCCCCTTCATCCTGGGTACCAGTGGACAGGCGCGTATCGACATGGCGACCGTTCGCTGGGTACCGGCTTCTCTGCTGGGGGCCTCAGGGGAAGTGGTCAGGCTCGATTGCCAGGGCAGGTTGAGTCGATAAGCCGTCAGCCAGATGCACCAGGATGCCTGTCGGGCTCCTGGTGCCTTGATAACCGGCTCCGCCCCTATGCGGAGGGAGAGGTGGGAGAGAAGGATGTCGATCGTACGGCGGATCAGATTGGGCTTTACGCTGCTGCTGGTCCTGTTGCTATTGCTCGGGGCCATCAGTTACCTGAAGACGACCTCCATTCACGGTCGTTTCCAGCAGGTGACCGAGGAGGCGACACCTCAGGCCCTGACCGCCAGCCGGCTGCGCGCCGCGTTGCTGATGGCCGACAGGGACAGCCTGGCGCATCTCGCCATCCGGGAGACGTCGGCGTTCCCCGAGTCCCGTCAGCGTGTTGCCCATGACAAGGTCCGCTATGAGCAGCACATCAAGGCATTCGCGGCCCTGACACTCGATACCGAGAGTGAGCGGCAACTCGCCCGGGTCACCGACCAGGCCCCCCGGCTGTTTACCATCTCTGAGCAGTTGATGAGCCTGCACGAAGAGTCGGTCGAGCTGGAGCGGGTGCTCTCACGGATGCGGAGCGAGCTGCTGCACCTGGACGACAACTACCGTTCGGCGGCAGACCTGCTGGTGCGTTACACGGCGGGTCGGCGCTCTTTGCAGAACAAGGCGGAGCTCATCACCAGCGGTATTGCACGGGATCTCAAGCTGATCCTGCGTGCCGACGGCAACACGGATCTAGTGGCACTACAGGGGGGGCTGGCCAAAGACATCGACATTGCGAACCAGCGTCTGGAGCGGATTGTTGTCCCCGATGACGTCAAGGCCAGGTTCACCCGTCATGTGGCGCGCATTCCCCAGCTGGTATTTGGCGACAAGGGGCTGATTGCCACCCTGGTGCGCCGTCAGCAAATCAGCCAGCAACTCCATGGCTTGCGTGAACAGCAGGAGGCGCAGAGCCAGCAACTGGGGGAGGTCTTGGACAGGCTTATCGCCATCAGCAACCAGAGCATGCAGGAGGACAGGCTGAGTGCCGACGTCGCGGTTGACAGCGCCCGCACCTGGATCGTGATGGTGGCCCTGTGTTCCGTGCTCATCGCTCTCATTGTTGCCTGGAGTACGGCCCGCAGCATCCAGGTGCCGCTGGTGCGGATCAATCGGGTTCTCGGTTTGATGGCACAAGGGGACATGACGCTGCGGGTGCGCTACCCCGCCAGGAACGAGCTTGGTGAGGTCGCGAACTCCATCGACCAGCTGGCCCACCACACCAAGACGCTCCTGATGGAGGTCCAGACCGGCTCTGAGTACCTGGTGAGCGAGACGCGCAAGACCGCGGAGATCGGCGAGCAGGTGATGTCGCAGGTGCAGGCGCAGAAGGCCCAGACCGATCAGGTGGCGGCCGCCATCTTCGAGCTGGAGACCAGTGCGACCGAAGTGGCGCGCTCGAGCGATCATGTTCGTCGGGAGGTGGGGGAGGCCAATGACGAGAGCCGGCGCGGACGTCATCTGATGCAGGCCAATCGGGATGGCATCGAACAACTGGCGACCGACATCGCCGGGGCCATGGCGATCACCCGCAAGCTCGAAGGCTACAGCAGCAACATTGGCAACATTCTCGAGGTGATCCGTGGCATGGCTGAACAGACCAACCTGCTTGCCCTCAATGCGGCCATCGAAGCGGCCCGTGCCGGGGAGGCCGGGCGGGGCTTTGCCGTGGTGGCCGAGGAGGTGCGGGCGCTGGCTACCCGTTCACAAGGGGCGACCCAGGAGATCCAGGTGATGATCGACAACCTGCAGGGATGCGCCCGCGATGTGGCGAGCGTGATGGCCCAGAGCCATGAGCAGACCCAGCAGAGTGTGCAGCAGACCCGGGATGTCGAGAGTGCCCTGGCGGGGATCGCCTCGCGCATGGAGGCCATCAAGGAGATTGCGGATCACATGGCTTATGCCGCAGCGGAGCAGATTTCGGTGAGTCAGGGAGTGGCCCAGCACGTGGCGGCCATCGCAGACGTGGCTCACGAGACCGAGCAGGCGTCCCGGGTATCGGCGAGCAGTGGTGAGGTGTTGTCGGGGCTGGCCAGCCAGCAGCAGAGTCTGGTGGCCCGTTTCAAGGTGTAGGAGAGAGGCGATGTGGAAATCTGTGAGTGCCCTGCTGGTCTGGGGGCTGAGTACGGCGGCGGTATCCCAGGAGCTGGTGCTGGAAACCTGGCGCGTGGATGACGAGGCGCTTTGGAAGGAGCAGTTTCTGCCCCGTTTTCAGGCGATCCATCCCGAGATCACCCTTAAGCTGCATTCGCAGCGCTCGGCGGATTACGATCGGGAGCTTGCCGAGCGGCTGGCGGCAGGGAAGGCGGGGGATCTCATCACTTGCCGTCCTTATGATCAGTCCCTGCGGCTGTTCCAGCAGGGGCATCTGCTGGATCTGACGGACCTGCCCGGGATGGAGAACTTCCCGAGCTTTGCCAAGGCCGCCTGGCAGACCGACTCCGGGGCCCAGACCTTCTGCCTGCCCATTGCCTCCGTGATCCAGGGTTTCTACTTCAATGTCGATATCTTCAACGCCCTTGGGCTGACACCGCCGCGAACCCGTGCCGACTTCTTCGCCGTGCTGGAGAAGGTGAAGCAGGATGGCCGCTATCTGCCGCTGGCACTGGCTGCTCACGACAGCTGGGTGGTCTCCGAGCTTGGTTATCAGAATATCGGTCCCAATTACTGGCATGGGGAAGATGGCCGCCTGGCGCTGATCAACGGTCAGGCGCGAGTGACCGATGCCCCTTATGTGGCGGCGTTTCGTGAGCTGGCAAGCTGGCGGCCCTACATAGGGGATCATCCTGCCGATGCCACCGAAGCACAGGCGGTGGATGCCTTTGCCGCGGGCAAGGCCGCCATGATAGTGGCGGGCTCCTGGTCGCTGGCCCAGTTCACCGGCAAGGTCAATTTTGGTGCCTTCCCGCCCCCCGTCGCGCGGGAGGGGGACACCTGCTATTTCACCGATCACACCGACATGGGGATCGGCATCAATGCCGCCAGCCCGAACAAGGAGGCCGCCCTGAAACTGGTGGAGTGGATGGCAAGCGCCGACTTTGCGGAGCGTTTCTCCAATTCGGTGCCCGGCTTTTTCTCCCTCTCCAATCACTTCTTCGAGCTCAAGGACCCGGTGGCGAGCACCATGATGGGCTGGCGGGATACCTGCGATTCCACCTTGCGTCTGGGGGCGCAGTTCCTCACCCGGGGTGAGCCATCGCTTACCACAGAGCTTGCGGAGGTATCGCAATCCGTGGTGCTCGGCACCATGACGCCGGAAGCGGCCGCCGCGCGCATCCAGCAGGGGTTGGCAAACTGGTATCCCCCCCAGAAGGCGGCCACGAGAAGAGCCAGTCTGTGTGAAGCGGACGAGCCTCTCCCCACGCTGGCAACCAGCGCGGCCACCGGGACGGAATCCCCCTTCGCAGCGCCTTGACGGTGGCCCTGCTCCCGCAGGGATCTGCACACTCCCCAAGGCGCCTTCAGGCGCCTTGTTTCATTCAGGTCGACCGGGTTCATCGGGTTGTGATTGCCAGGCTTTGGCTGGTGTCATCGGGCCAGGCCGGATTGAGGGGCCGGCAGAAGAGGGACGCCAGGTTGTGCGTAGTCTCTGTGCTATGTCAGAGAGTCAAGGTGGAAGACGCGACAGGGGCAAGTCATTCGCTGGGCAGGTGGCTGACAAAAGAAAAACGGCCCGAAGGCCGCTTTGCGCTGATGCTGTGCTGGGATCTGATGCTGCGCAGGGAACCGCCCCGGTCTGTGTTCACCCCTTGTACGGCAGTGTGGTATCACGCACCACAATGCTCAACTCGGGCAGTTCGTCCGAGTTCAGCTCCGTGTTCTCGATCAAACCCAACAGAGTCTTGACCATCTTGACACCCATCTCGTAGATGGGCTGACGTACCGTGGTCAATGGCGGGTTGGAATAAGTAGAGAAGGGCAGGTCGTCAAAACCGATGAGCGAGACATCCTCAGGCACCCGCAAGCCGCACTGCTTGAGCCCCAGAATGGCACCGTAACAGGTCTGATCGTTGGCGCAGAAGATGGCGGAGAATTTCCGGCCGCTCTCCACCAGCTTCTTGACGGCATTGAGCCCGCCGACTTCGGCGAAATCCCCCTGGATGACCAGGGAGGGGTCATATTCGATACCTGCGCTCACCAGGGCCTGGCGATAGCCATGATGACGCTCGATGGCATCGTTATGATCCGGTAAACCGACGATATGAGCGATGTCACGATGACCCAGATCCAATAAATAGCGAGTCGCCATGTAGCCACCCAGCCGGTTATTGATGCTGAAGGAGTGTACCCGCTCGGTCATGATATTGTGACCTGTGGCCACAATCGGTATTTGCTGGGAAAACTCGAGCAGTGTTTGCTGATTGACGTGGCCGGTCAAAATAATAAGGCCATCAACCCGCCGGGCTACCAGCAGGCGCAACCGCTCAACTTCTTCTTCCGCATTCCAGTGACCGCTGACAATCAGTGGCACATACTCCATGCCCTGAAGAGTGTGTTCAACACCCCGCAACATTTCGTTGGAAAATGGACTCTCCACATGTTGGGTCAAAACACCCAGGGTCATGGACTGACCCGTTTTCAAATATTGCGCCATCAGGTTGGGACGAAAATTCAATTCCTGAATGGCATCTTCCACCGCCTGACGTTTATCTGCGGCCACTTTGGCCGAGCCGTTCAATATCCGGGATACAGTGCTTGCCGAGACACCGGCTCGGCGGGCGATATCATAGACAGTGGCTTTTTTCTCCTGAGCTGACTTCGACATCCCCCCTCCGTACTCGACTGTGAAAACCCCTGGTCATGGCCAGTGTTATATGAATATCTTCTTAATAAATCAGCAAGTTAGGATACCCGTTTCCCCTGGTGGTGACAAGCGATGATGCGCCTTGCCAGGGGAGGGAATGCTACTGCTGGGCGGCAAAAAAGACCTCTTTTGCCTTGGTAAAACCGGCTTGCTCGGCGGCTTTGACCCAGGCGAGCGCCTGCTCATAGTTTTTGCTCTGAACGGCAGTGCGAATATGCTGATAATAATCCAGTTCACCCAACGATTTATCTGGTGAGGCCATCACGGGCGATATGATTTTTGCGATCTGTGTCGCATTCGCAGCAGGCTCTGCGTCCAGCGTCAAATATAGGCGTCCGGTAGCAGAGTGAGGCACTTCCACATTGATGAGGCGGGCGACATCCGTGGTGCGATCATATTGCATGGCGCGCTGGAGATCGTCCGGGTTGAGCCGGGTACTGCCCTGCATGTCCTTCGCCGTGGAATAGATCACCATATAGGCGGCCCGAGCGCTGCCAATGGGGGCCGGAATGGTGAATTCCCCCTGAATGTTCTGCCCTGAAATTAACGAACGACCGTCATAACTGAATGTGGAACCGGGAATGGTTTGAACGGCGTTGTATTGCTCGTCCAGCAACAGGATGCTGGGCAGGAAGACGGTATAGTCGACCGGAATGGTTATTTTGACGCGAGTTGCCTGGCTGACTTCGGGCAGCGAGAAGGCCATTACATAGCTTTTGCCTGAATCAAATGCATAGACCTGGCTGTCGGTGCTCACATCGATCCAGCGGCTCTCCTGCCCGAGGGACTGGAAGCGAAGTTCCTTGAATGACTCGACCGCCACCTTGTTCGACAATTGTTCCCGACCTTGTTCAACCTGTTGCTGCAGGGCGGAGACTGCCGATCCTGGCGAATGCTCCGGGCCCATGCCGGCGCATCCGGCCATCAGCAGACTGACCAGGAAAGGCAGACACTGCTTCGTTCCCTTCATCGTGTTTCCTCGTATGCAATGCGGGCCCCCCAAGGGACCCGAGATTATAGTGCAGATAAGTATCGCGACCTAACCTACCACCACATGTCCGCCTGTACACCGACCAGGAAATCTTCCCGGTCTTCCTGCCAGGGGGTCTCGTTGTTGTGATCGACATAGGTCGTCAGAATGCGGATCTCCGGTGAGGGCCCCATGCCGGTATTGACGGTGAAGGTCGGCACTATGCTGACCTTGTGAGAGGTGCCACCCCGTTCGACGTTGTCGATGATCAGGTTGTTTTTCACATATCCGACTTCCGTTTGGATGGAGAAGAACTCATTGATCGGGAATACCGGGCGCAGAGATGCGGCATACCAGGAGTCATGGCCACCCAGCTCGTAATCGTTGTACTGGTAGGAGAGGGTCGGCAGCAGATGAATATTGGCGCCATACCAGCCACCCCAGAGGAAGAGGCGGTAGGATTGATCGCCTTCCATCACCTTGGACTGGTAGGGTTTATAGCCATCCGCCTTGTCCTGCAGTGTCTTCTGATACAGGGAGCCCTTGCGATACATGGCGGTATTGGTCAGGTTGGCACCCAGCAAGTCCCCTGAACCCAGCCCACGTCCTGCCTGGGCGATGAACTTGGAGAAGCCGCCCGGCATGAAGAAGAAGTCGTCGCGGGAATAGATGACGGTTCCTTCTGCCCCCTTGGTGGCATATTGCTTGTTGTCGCCGGTGAACTCGTTGCTGGGCATCTGCTTGAGTGCGATCTCCATGTCCCAGGCACCGTAGAGGGCGCTAGTGTGGAGGGTGTGCATGGTGGCTTCAGTGCCATTGGCGCGGTCGGAGTGGCTGGTGTCGTTGCTGTTGATATAGGCAAAGTCCCACTTGCCACCCGCCATCTCCATGGCTTTGATGCCGACGCCGGTTCCCGAGTAGTCCGTGTAGAAATAGTCGGTGGTCCAGATGTAGTTCTCGCGGTCGTAATAGCGCAGGCCGCCCCACATGGTCCCGGTCGGGGTGATGCCACCCAGCTCCACATAGGTTTCTGACACACCGCTTTCGCGAGGCGCGGCACGGGTTTGCAGGCCGTCGGCATCGGACTCCACCTTGAAGTGGATGTTGACCGACTTGTTGCTGCCCAGATCCCACAACTTGTTCAGGCCCGCTTCCCAGCTGTTGTCCAGCTCGGAGCCCAGGCGCCCCATGGTCTTGTCCATCTCATATTCGTACCCCGCCTTGGCGAAGTTGTCCTTGGCGTCAAACATCGAGCCGGCACGAATATAACCGTGGAAGCCAAAACTCTCGGCGGCATTCGATACTGCGGGCACTGCCAGCCCGCAACATGCCCCGACAAACAAGGCGAGTGACTTCAATTTCATCTTATTGCTCCAATCCGTAGAAAATTATTTTCAATCGATTTCTCGAAGATTCAATGCCTTGTCACCTGATCTGCTGGCAGGGCTGATTGCTGTCAAAATCTGCCGGGATGGCTGTTTTCAGGGCCACGTTGGTGAAGGCGAAGCGCAGACCGGCCATGGAGTCCCAGGCCCCGCTCAGGTAGAGCGCCTTTTGCACCGAGCCTGTGTTGGCCGCAGGAATGAGAGAGGCGACCGGCAGGATGCAGCGGTACCAGGTGTCGTCATCGGGCACGATGTTGCTGTCCATGGTGAAGAAGGTGCCAAAGTCCGGGCCTGCGGTACCGTCCATGCGGATCTGGATGTTGGGGGAGTCACCGTAGCTGGAGACTTTCAGGTCGAGCAGCATGGCGCCGTCCTGATAGGCGGAGAGATCCCCATTGGCGCTGTCGGTCCCGAGGAAGGCGGCGCCATTGCCTGGCAGGTCCATGGTGATGACCTGGTTTTCATCGGTCAGGGTGCCGCCGAAGCTGGCTGCCGGGTAATCGGCGCTGCGGTCCTGGGCCTGGCTCTTGTCACCGGAGTAGTAGAGTGCGGCATCGGTGGCCACCAGCGCTGGGGCATTGTTGACGCCGGAGCCTGTGTCCGGATTGGTACCTGGATCGGTGCCAGGATCGGTACCGGGATCGGTTCCCGGGTCGGTGCCTGGGTCTGTGCCCGGGTCGGTAGCACCGCCAGGCGCTTCACAGGTGACCGGGTCGACAACGGGCTTGGCCGAGGTGGTGAGCAGGTACTTGATGTTGGTGATTTCGTAGTTGAAGGCTTCTTTGGTGGCCAGGTGGAACGGTGTGCCCACAGTGGCGAGGTTGATGGCCGTGGCACCGGGGAAGGGCTTCATGCAGTTGATGGGCAGCGTGAGCGTTTCCCAGTCGCCCGAACCGGTCAGGGCGCTGGCAATGGGCAGGCTGCTGCGGTTGGGATATTCGTTGTCGATGGAGGCATTGAGCACTTCCGGCACCTTGCTCTTGGTCCGCAGCTGGAACTCGATGAAACCGGAGGCGTATTTGCTCAGGTTCAGAGGGGTGGCGGATTTGAGCATGAAGGTGCCATCTCCGTCACCGGCTACCTGCACATCGGCGGTGTCATCGGTACCGGCATTGTTGATGAGCACGGCGCTGATGCTGGTCATGGCGACGGGAGAAGCGGTGACCGGTTGCAAGCTCCAGTTGTCCTTCTCTGACTGGATGCTGGGGGTTGTACCCCCATTGGCACCGACCCCGAACAGGATCAGGGTGCTGTCGCCAGGGGGCGTGGTACCACCGTTGTCGCCACCGTTATTACCACCGGTGTTGCCACTATTCGAGTCGATATTATCGGCCCCACCACACCCGCCAAGCAGGGCAGCGGCGATCAACGACGCCAAAAGTCCTTTTTTTGATGCATTCATACTGACCACTCCAATCAATGGGAAAAATATCCACCGCGATGAACCGTCAAGACTCAAACAGACGCTATGCAATCGATGCCAAGACAAATCATGCTGGCTTCATTTTCTTGAAATCGATTTCCAATGCAATGCTTATCCCCTGTGATGATCAAAGTTTGTGTTTCAAATCACAGAAAGCGTGTCCTGATGACCAGCTGATGGGATGTGCAAGAAAGAGTTATCTTTAAATGAAAAGAGTTCATGGTGTTGTTTTTAATGGATTATTTTCTTTTTCTCTTGAGGCTGACGATCAGAGGGAAAGTATCGGAGTAGATCTGCAATGTATCTGAGGTGATTGCGATGTGTCGATTTCTGAGTAACACTTAAATTGACTTCGATTTCATAGTGTGTTGAATGAGACTCAGGCTGTCATCAACATTGCGGGGGCCTCTCCAGCGGTTCAAGCACCAGGAGTGTCCAGCCTTGACTGGTGATGGCAGACAGCATGCAGTCGATGAGGCCAAGGGAGTCGGCCGTCAGAGCGATGCTGAGGCCGGGTTCCTGCTGGGTCGGCACCGACCCGGGATGGTGCAAGCCCCCTGTGCCAGATAGCAGATCGCCATCTTGGAGAAGACCAAGGATGCACCGGCGACGGAGCGCTGGTCACAAACCCTGGAGAGGTAACCCGCGATAAGGCCACCCCCGCAGCATCGGCCATGAACCACAGGCCCGGCACCATGGCGCGCTCATCCTCTTCGAAGGAACGCAAAATGGTGCCAGGCATGCACTGCATGATCATCGCCTCCTCAGGGCCAGCAAACCCGCGCAGCGGTCAACATGATCGGTGCTGTGCTCGCTGTGCTCGCTGTGCCCGCCAGGCCTGAATGCGCGCCTGGGTGCCGATGACGAAGACAAAAAAGACCGGCACGAAGAAGATGGCTAGCAGGGTGCCACTGATCATGCCGCCGAACACGCCGGTGCCGATGGCATGCTGGGTCTCGGCGCTGGCACCACTGGCAAGCATCAGCGGCACCACGCCGAGGGTGAAGGCGAGCGACGTCATCAGGATGGGGCGCAGGCGCAGGCGGGCGGCGGTCACCGCAGCGTCAAGCAGCGAGCGCCCTTCGCCGTACAACTGGCGGGCAAACTCCACGATGAGGATGGCGTTCTTGGCCGACAGGCCGATGATGGTGATCATGCCCACCTTGAAGAAGACGTCGTTGGGCATGCCGCGCAGCATCACCGCCGCCACGGCGCCGAGCAGGCCCAGGGGGACCACCAGCATCACGGAGAGCGGAATGGACCAGCTCTCGTAGAGCGCGGCCAGCACCAGGAAGACCACCAGCGCCGACAGCAGCATCAGCAGGGGGGCCTCGGCCGCGGACTGGCGCTCCTGCAGCGACTGTCCCGTCCAGGCCAGGGCGAAGCCTGGCGGCAATTGCGCCACCAGGCGATCCATTTCCGCCATCGCGGCGCCACTGGAAACCCCGGGGGCGGCACTCCCGGAGAGACGCACGGCGGGGAAGCCCTCGAAGCGCATCATCTGTTGCGGCGACTGGCGCCAGGTCGGCGTCACCACCTCCCGCAGGGGCACCATGCCGCCGCTGGCATTGCGCACCCGCAGGCCGAGTACGTCATCGAGCTGCATGCGCGCCGACGCGTCGGCCTGCAGGATGACCTGCTGCATGTGCCCGCCGTTGGGAAAGTCGTTGATGTAGAGCGACCCCATCGCCGCCGACAGGGTGCTGCTCACGCTGGTGAACGAGAGTCCCATGGCCTCGGCCTTCTGCCGGTTGATCTCGAGGTGAATGCTCTCGCCGGGGGGCAGGCTGTCGGGATAGACATCGCTCACCACTTCGCTTTGGGCCGCCAGTGCCAGCAGTTGCGCCTGGGCGGCCAGCAGCGCGGCCTCCCCCTGGTTGGCCCTGTCTTGCAGGAAGAGCGTGAAACCCGAAGAGGTGCCCAGTTCGTCGATGGCGGGCGGCAACAGGCTCATCACAGTGCCTTCCTTGCTGTTGGCCATGGCG
This sequence comes from Aeromonas sp. s10, assembly GCF_040907975.1. Classification (NCBI taxonomy): domain Bacteria; kingdom Pseudomonadati; phylum Pseudomonadota; class Gammaproteobacteria; order Aeromonadales; family Aeromonadaceae; genus Aeromonas; species Aeromonas sp. s10. The sequence continues at coordinate 54,233 of NZ_JBFOCV010000003.1, forward strand.
GCCTGTGCCAGCTCCGCCTCTTCGGCAGCCGTGGCACCATGGCGCTGATCCCACTCTTTGAGCATGGTGAAGGCCATGGCCGCATTGGGGCCGGCGCCGGAGAAGCTGAAGCCCTGCACCACCAGATTGGTGTCGAGCGCCTCGCGAGAGGCCACATGGGCCTCGAACTCCTTGATGACGGCCAGGGTGCGCTCGCTGGTGGCGCCGGTCGGCAGCTGGATGGAAGTCATGAAGTAGCCCTGATCCTCGTCCGGCAGAAAGGAGGAGGGCAGCTGGGTGGCGGCGATGGCCAGCACGGCGCAGAGGGCGGCGAAGGTGACCATCATGCGTCCGCTGCGCCCGACCAGCCGGGTGACCCGAACGCCGTAGCCCACCGTGAGCCGCTTGACGCCCCGGTTGAAGGCGCCGAAGAAACCGCGCTTCTCATGGTGATCCGGGCTGACCGGACGCAGCAGGGTGGCGCAGAGCGCTGGCGTCAGGGTCAGGGCGAGGAAGGCGGAAATCAGGATCGACACCGCCATCGACAGGGTGAACTGCTGGTAGATGACCCCCACGGAGCCGCTGCCGAACGCCATGGGGATGAACACCGCCGTGAGCACCAGGGTGATGCCGATCACCGCCCCGGTGATCTCCTTCATGGCCCGCGATGTCGCCTCCCTGGGCGATAGCCCCTGGGTGGCCATCAGGCGCTCGACGTTCTCCACCACCACGATGGCGTCGTCGACGATGATGCCGATGGCCAGCACCATGCCGAACATGGTGAGGGAGTTGATCGAAAAACCGGCCAGCAGCATCACCGCGAAGGTGCCAAGCAGGGCGATGGGGGCGACGATGGCCGGGATCAGGGTGTAGCGCAGGTTCTGCAGGAAGAGAAACATCACCAGGAACACCAGCACCATGGCTTCCAGCAGGGTGTGGATCACCTTGTCGATGGAGACCTTGACGAAGGGGGCCGAGTCGAACGGGATCGAATAGGCCATGCCCGCCGGCAGAGTGGGGGCGAGCTGAGCGAGACGGGTGCGCACCGCATCGGCGGTGCGCACGGCGTTGGCGCCGGGGGAGAGCTGAATGGCAGCGCTGGTGGCGGCCACGCCGTTCTCCCGGTTGGAAAAGGCGTAGGATTGCGCCCCCAGCTCGACCCGGGCGACGTCACCCAGCACCAGCTTGGCGCCATCACTACCGGCCCGCAGCACGATGGCGGCGAACGCCTCGGGAGTGGTCAGCTGCCCCTGTACCGTGAGGGGAACCGTCAGTCGCTGGCCAGGCAGGGCGGGTTCGTCGCCGAGGCGCCCCGGTGCAATCTGCACGTTCTGCTGCTCGATGGCCTGCGCCACCTCGCTGATGGTCAACCCGTAGGCGGCGAGCTTGCCCGGATCTACCCAGATGCGCATGGCCTGCTCGGCGCCGAACAGCTGCACTCGCCCCACCCCGTCGATGCGGCGCAGCTCCTGCACGATATTGCGCGCCATGTAGTCGTTCAGCGCGACCTCATCGAAGCGGCCATCCGGTGAAGTCATGCCGACCATCATCAGAAAGCCGGACGAGGCGGACTCCACCTGCAGGCCGGTTTGCCGCACCGCCTGTGGCAAGCGAGGCTCGACCGCCTTGATGCGGTTTTGCACGTCCATCTGGGCCAGCTCCGGATCGGTGCCCGGCTTGAAGGTGGCGGTGATCTGCGCGCTGCCGGAGGCATCTACCGACGACTCGAAGTAGAGCAGGTTCTTCACCCCAGACAGCTCGCGCTCGATCAGGCTCACCACCGCATCGTTCAGGGTCTGCGGCGTGGCGCCCGGATAGGTGGCATAGAGGGTCACCGACACCGGCGCCGCCGAGGGATAGCGGGAGATGGGCAGCTTGGGGATGGCGATGACCCCCGCCAGCACGATGAAGAGGGCGATCACCCAGGCAAACACCGGGCGATGAATGAAAAACTGCGGCATGAAATGTCTCCGATTCAACGGTTACCGGCGTCAGCCTGCTGGCTGACTGCGGGGGATTGCCAGGGATGGGCAATGACTTGCGTCCCCGGGGTCAGGCGGCCGATCCCCTCGATCACCACCCGCTGTCCGGCGCTGAGTCCGGACGCGATTCGGTACTGGCTATTCACCAGTTCAGCGGTGTTGACCGGAACCAGTTGTGCCTGCCCCTGGCCATCCACCACCCACACGCTGGTCTGGCCCGATGTGCGCACCACCGCCTGCTGAGGCACGCTCAGGGCGTTGGCATAGCGGGCACGGGGAATGCGCGCCTGTACGTAGAGGCCGGGCAAGAGCCGCCGCTCCGGGTTGTCCACCAGTACCCGCAGCAGTACGTCACCGGTACCGGCATCCACCTCGATGCCGGAGAAGAGGATGTGCCCCTGCATGCCGAGCGGCTTGCCGTCGCTGCCGAGGATGTCCACCGCCAGTTCCGGTGCCGTCGAGCCAGCCTGCTGGCGCAGGGTGTCCAGCACAGAGGCTGGTTGACGCACATCGACGTAGACCTGATCGATCTGCTGGATCCTGGCCATGGGGGTGGCATCGGTGGGGGACACCAGGGCCCCTTCACTCACCAGCGCCTGATCGATGCGCCCGGCGATGGGGGCTTCCACGCTGGCAAATTGCAGGCTCAGCTGGTGCCGGGCCAGGGTCGCCCTGGCCTGAGCCACGTCGGCGGCCGCCTGATCCCGCTGGGAGACGGCATCGTCATAGGTCTGGCGGCTGATGGCCTCGGTGCGCAGCAGCGGCACCAGACGGTCAATCTGGATACGGGCGCGGGCCAGCACGGCCTCCGCGCGCTGCAATGCGGCGGCGGCGCTGTCGACATCCGCCTTGAAGGGGGCCGGATTTATCTGGAACAGCACGGTACCTGCGCCGATTTCGGCGCCCTGCTCGAACAGGCGGCGCTGCACGATGCCGCTGATCTGGGCCCGAATTTCGGCGCTGCGCAGCGCGGCTACCCGGGCGGGCAGATCCTCGCTGATGACCAGGTCCTGACCTGCCAGCGTCATCACCGACACCTGAGGACGGGTCGGCGCATCTTGCGCTTGCGACGCCCCATCGCAACCTGCCAATCCGAATACGGCAATGACGGCGAGCAGGGTGCCCGCATACCGCTGTTTGACAAACATCATACTCACCTCGTTAAACCGTCTCCCGGGCATGGTGCTGCCGCGAGAGCACATCGAACGGGCATTATGGAGAGGGGCTATTGCGAATGATTCGAGGCTTTGTGGAGAATCCATGGAGGCGGTGATAAAGTTCAAGCCCACCATTTTCGAGTCCGACCATGTCGTATCTTCCTGCTTCCGCCAACCTGGCGGCCCAGTCACTGGTACTGATTGCAGAGGATGAAGCCGAGATTGCCGACATCCTTGCCGCTTACCTGCAACGCCACGGATTGCGCACCCTGCATGCCGCCGATGGCCGCGAAGCCCTGGCCATGCACCAGACATGCAAACCCGATCTCCTGTTGCTGGATGTGCAGATGCCGCAGCTCGATGGCTGGCAGGTGCTCAGCGAAATCCGGGCCCGTGGCGACACGCCGGTGATCATGTTGACTGCCCTGGATCAGGACCTCGACAAGCTGATGGGGCTTCGCATGGGGGCGGATGACTATGTGGTCAAACCCTTCAATCCGGCCGAAGTGGTGGCCCGGGTACAGGCGGTGCTCAGACGCAGCCAGGCAGCAAAACAGGCCACGGCCCGGGTGCTGCGGGTCGGCCCCTTCCAGATCGATCTGGAGAGTCACGAGGCCAGCATTTGCCGCGATGAGGGGCAACAGATGCTGGATCTGACCCTGACCGAGTTCAAGTTGCTCGCCTCCCTGATGCGGACACCAAAAAGGGTGTTCAGCCGCGCCGAACTGCTGACCCACTGCCTGCCCGAGGGGGATACCCAGGAGCGCACGGTGGACAGCCACATCAGCAAGCTGCGCAAGAAACTCGAGGCACAGGGTATCCAGGGGGTGCCCACCAGTGTCTGGGGCGTCGGTTATCGCTTCGGGAGCGATGCGTGAAATCGGCACCCGGCCTGCGCAGGCAGATCATCCACTCCCTGGGACTGATGGCGCTCGGCATCATCTCCCTCGCGGTGATCGGCACCTATGTGTTCTACGCCATTGCCGTGACCTATGTGCCTGGCAGCATCTCCGAGAGCTGGATGCCCTCCAGGGTCGAGATGATCTGGATTGGCTCGACCATTCTCATTGCATTGGGGATGGCGCTGTACGTGGCGGTGCGCCTCTCTCGGCGTATCCTGACCCCGCTCAATTCGGTGGCGAACAGCCTGCGCGAGGTGGCAGAGGGCAAACTCGATGCGCGCGTGCCGCTGGATGAACAGGCGATCGGGGAGACGGCGCAACTGGTGCGGGACTTCAACACCATGGCCGAACGGCTGCAGAGCATGACCCGTGAGCGGGAGTTCTGGAATGCCGCCATCGCCCACGAATTGCGCACCCCGGTGACCATCTTGCGTGGCCGCTTGCAGGGGCTGGCCGAAGGGGTATTTCCGCCAGAGCGTGCGCTCTTTGAAGGCTTGCTGCGCCAGGTGGAGGGATTGACCCACCTGATCGAAGACTTGCGGGTACTCAGTCTCAACGACAGCGGCCACCTGGAGTTGCAACGAGAGGAGATCAGGCTGGCCGACGAGCTTGCCGTGGTGCTCGAGGCGTTTGTCGCCCCCCTGGCCGCGAGCGGTTTCACCCTCAAACGGGAGCTCGATGCCGAGCTCTGTGTCTGTTGCGATGCTCTTCGCATCCGTCAGGCCCTGATGGCGCTGCTGGAAAATGCCCAGAAGCACGCGGTGCCGGGCATGCTGACCGTGCGCCTGCATCGTTCGGGCACCCAGTGCATCCTGAGTGTGGAAGACGAAGGGCCTGGCATCAGCGAGGAGGTCGCCGCCCATATCTTCGAGGCGTTTCGCCGGGGGGATCCGTCACGCTCACGCAAGAGTGGCGGCAGCGGGCTCGGGCTGGCCGTGGTCAAGGCCATTGCCGAGGCCCACGGCGGCAGTGCGGTCTGCCAATCCGGCGGGCGGGGCGGCACCCTGTTCCTGCTTTCCTGGCCCCTCTTGCACCCTGACGGCAGGTCATGACCCCGCATTGCCGCATCGGCTCGGGATGGGCGCGCCGAGGCGCGTGTGTTGACTGTGATCCAACAGCCCAAAAAAAGCCCATCTCATGGTGAGAGACGGGCTTTTTTATGGCTTGCAGGCAGCGCCCTCATGGGGGCGCCGGGATCAATGCTCGGCCAGCAGGGGCTCTCCCTCCTGGCGTTTGTCGTGGATGGCAAAGCGATCGACCAGGGTGGCACTGGCGTCGTTCAGGCCGATGACCGCCACCTCTTTCCCCTCACGGCGGAACTTGATGACCACCTTGTCGAGGGCCGTGATGGCGGTGATGTCCCAGAAGTGGGCGTGCGTCAGGTCGATGACCACCTTCTCCACTTCCTCCCTGAAATCGAAACCGGCCAGGAACTGCTCGGCGCTGGCAAAGAAGATCTGGCCCCGCACCAGATAGGTACGCACGGCGCCGCTGCGCTCGCTGTCGCTCTTGACCACCATGACGCGGGCAACCTTGTGGGCGAAGAAGAGGGAGGCGAGCAGCACCCCCACGAAGACCCCGAGTGCCAGGTTGTGGGTCGCGACCACCACGGCGACGGTGGTCACCATCACCAGGTTGGTGGAGAGGGGGTGGCTCTTCAGGTTGCGTACCGACTCCCAGGAAAACGTGCCGATGGAGACCATGATCATCACGGCCACCAGGGCTGCCATGGGGATCTGACGGATCCACTCATCCATGAAGACCACCATCAGGATGAGCAGGGTCCCCGCCACGAAGGTGGAGAGGCGGCCGCGGCCACCGGATTTGATGTTGATGACGGACTGGCCAATCATGGCGCACCCCGCCATGCCTCCCAGCAGACCGGCGCCGATGTTGGCGATCCCCTGACCCTTGCACTCGCGGTTGCGATCGCTTGGGGTGTCGGTCATCTCGTCGACGATGGCTGCCGTCATCATGGACTCGAGCAGTCCCACCACCGCCAGCCCCGCTGAATAGGGGAAGATGATGGCCAGGGTCTCCAGATTGAGGGGCACGTCGGGCCAGAGGAAGACCGGCAGGGTATCGGGCAGCTCGCCCATGTCGCCCACGGTACGGATGTCGATGCCCAGGGTGATGGCCACCGCCGTCAGGATGACGATGCACAGCAGGGGGGAGGGGAGCAGTTTGCCCACCACGGGAACGAGCGGGAACAGATAGATGATGCCAAGCCCGGCCGCGGTCATGGCGTAGACCTGCCAGGTGACGTTGGTGAGCTCGGGCAGCTGGGCCATGAAGATAAGGATGGCCAGGGCGTTGACGAAGCCGGTCACCACGGAGCGGGAGACGAATCGCATCAGGCTGCCGAGCCTGAGGTAGCCCGCCGCTATCTGGAAGAGGCCGGTGAGCAGGGTGGCCGCCAGCAGATACTGCAGGCCATGTTCCCTGACCAGGGTCACCATCAGGAGCGCCATGGCGCCGGTGGCGGCGGAAATCATGCCGGGACGACCGCCGACGAAGGCGATGACCACGGCGATGCAGAAGGAGGCATAGAGGCCGACCTTGGGGTCGACGCCCGCAATGATGGAGAAGGCGATGGCCTCCGGGATCAGCGCTAGGGCGACGACGATGCCCGACAGCAGATCGCCCCGTATGTTGGAGAACCACTCTTGTCTTGCACGTTCCAGCATGGGGATTTTCTCGCTCGTTGAGGATCCATGGCCACAGGCCCGCAAATCAGGGGGAATGGCGGGGATCACAGGGTTGCATTGGCTGTTGATGGCCGGGTAAACCGGCCGGTCGGCATAACCGGAGTCAGGCGGCAGAGGCCGCACAGGGCAGGGTCAGGGCGGCGTGACGGCCACCCCAGAGCACATAACAGGCATAAGGGGCGCATGTTAACAGCCGGTGCCAGGCCGGGGAAGCCCGTAAAGGGCCAGAAACGGGGGACGGGACACAAAACGATTGGCCTGTCAGTGATCAAGGTCTCATCTGGAAAGTTTATTATCCCTTCCCCGCCGAGTGCTGTTATATGATTGCGATGTTTTTTGCAAAAACTCGTGATTTTAATGCAGTTAAGTTCTGGTTATTGGTATTTCGCTCTGCGCCATGCCCTCCATCCCGCCGAGAGCGAGCCCCCGAGGCTCGTGGCGGGCCCTGAGATCAGGGTTTCACGGGTTCCGTTTCTATTTGTTGGCACGTGATTCAGCTCCCATTGGGTTTCATGAAAAACAATGCTGACACCATTTGAAAACAATTCGACAACATGGATACAAGCTACGCGTTAGATCTCATCTCCCGGTTCGAACAGGCCGACGATGAGCACACCATAGTGGCATTGCTGCGCCAGTTGACGACACAGGCGGGATTTGACTACTTCAGATTGGCCCTGATGTCTCCCAGCACCATACAGCGACCGGATGTCACCATCTTCAATGGTTGTCCTCAGGAGTGGGTTGACGCCTATACCCAGGCCAACTTCTTTGCCATCGATCCCGTCGTCCAGCGCGGCATGGAGCAGAGCACCCCCATCCTGTGGGCGGATCTCATGGTGCAGGGGGTCTGTGACGATGAGCGCCTTGCGGTGATGACGCTCGCGCAGCAGGCGGGATTGCGCGACGGCATTACGTTTCCCTGGCACGGGGCCAACGGTCATGTGGGCCTGCTCTCCCTGATCACCAGCACACCTCGCACCAGAGCGCAGTGGCTCTCTGCGGTGCCTTTTCTCAGCTGGCTATCCATGCATATCTTCGAGGCGGTGGTGAGAGTCTGCCTGGTAGGGGGGTCCTCTCATGATGCCCTGAGCCTGCGCGAGCTGGAGGTATGCCGCTGGGCGGCGGAAGGGAAGCAGACGAGCGATATTGCGCAGATCCTGGGGATCACCCCGCGCACGGTAACCTTTCATCTGAACAATGTGGTCACCAAGCTGGGGGCCAGCAGCAAGTGCCAGGCGATCTCCTGGGCGTTGAAACAGGGGGTGGTGAGGTTGAACGTAGAGCTGGCCGCCGTCGCCAATGTGGATGAGCAGTAGTGTTCCCGTCGGATTGGCGCAAAAAATTGCGCACATACCAGAAGATTGAACTGTGAGTGCAATGACTGATGGTCAAACGTGTTGAAAAGTACAACTTATTGCGCCGAGCGTACTGCCTTATGGGGGGATTTTTTATAACTGATTGAAATGTAATGGGTAAAAAGAGTGGCATGGACGCTGCTAACGGATTCGGGCGAGTGTCATAACCGTTCAACCATCAGGAGCAATTCCATGCCAACCCCATGTTATATCAGCATCGAAGGTAAAACCCAGGGCAACATCACCGCCGGTGCCTTCACCTCCGATTCCGTCGGCAACATTTTCGTGCAGGGCCACGAAGACGAGATGCTGGTACAAGAGTTCCAGCACGTCGTCACCGTGCCAACCGATCCGCAATCCGGTCAGCCGGCGGGTCAGCGTGTCCACAAGCCGTTCAAGTTCACCGTTGCCCTGAACAAGGCCGTGCCGCTGATGTACAA
>NZ_JBFOCV010000030.1:0-122774 GCF_040907975.1 Aeromonas sp. s10
ATTGCTTGATTCAAATTGTTAAAGAGCAACGCAGCTTTTGGCTGCTGCGGGAGTGGCATTCTACTCAACCGCCTTCTCGAGTCAAGCCTTATTTTCACAGGCTTTTCGAGGCTATCGACTCAGGCTTTGCGTTGCTGCTTTCCCTGTCGATGGAGGCGCATTATAGGGAGCGAATTCGTTCTGGCAACCCCTCCTCTGCAATAAAATTGCAAAAATCGACACTTTTTTAGTTATTCATATCTAAGCACAGCTTTTATACAGGCTTACCCACAGAAGAAGCCCTCAACGGCACTACAGCAGCCACACGCCATGACTCACGCCTGCTTAATACGTCAGATGAACAATGACATTGCCCCACTCTGGGCTATGTAACACGAACCGCTGTCGTTCAGGTAGAGATAAAGACTTAATATAGAGACTATTGAAAAATCATCGCTCACTTACAAAGTAAGGCAGTAGAGGCAGTAGAGGCAGTAGAGGCAGTAGAGGCAGTAGAGGCAGTAGAGGCAGTAGAGGCAGTAGAGGCAGTAGAGGCAGTAGAGGCAGTATCAGAATCCACCAAAAGAAAAGCCGGGACAAGCCCGGCTTTTTCTTTTATCACTCAGCAGCTGCTTCAGCAGCGGCCGGGCGGTCTACCAGCTCAATGTAAGCCATAGGAGCGTTGTCGCCAGCACGGAAACCGCATTTCAGAATGCGAGTATAACCGCCGGCGCGCTCCAGGTAGCGCGGGCCCAGTTCATTGAACAGCTTAGCCACGATCGCGTTATCGCGAGTACGGGCAAATGCCAGGCGACGATTAGCAACGCTATCAGTCTTGGCAAGGGTGATCAGCGGTTCAACTACACGACGCAGCTCTTTTGCCTTAGGCAGAGTCGTCTTGATGATCTCATGACGAACCAGGGAGCTGGCCATGTTGCGGAACATAGCCTGACGATGGCTGCTGTTCCGGTTCAGTTGACGACCACTCAAACGATGGCGCATGACCTTATCCTTCTAACTAAATCTGTGAAACCCGTAATCTGGATTACTCGTCAGCGATGCTGGCGGGCGGCCAGTTCTCAAGGCGCATGCCAAGAGACAGACCACGGGAGGCCAACACGTCCTTGATCTCAGTCAGGGACTTCTTACCGAGGTTAGGAGTCTTAAGCAACTCAACTTCGGTACGCTGTACCAGATCACCAATATAGTGGATAGCTTCTGCCTTCAGACAGTTCGCTGAACGAACTGTCAGCTCCAAATCATCGACAGGACGTAGCAGAATCGGATCAAACTCGGGTTTCTCTTCTTTCTTCTCGGGCACGCTGACATCGCGCAGATCCACGAAGGCTTCCAGTTGCTCTGCCAGAATAGTGGCTGAACGACGGATTGCTTCTTCCGGATCCAGAGTACCATTGGTCTCCATGTCGATAACCAGCTTGTCCAAGTCGGTGCGCTGTTCCACACGTGCCGCCTCGACATTGTAGGCGATGCGAACGATGGGGCTGAACGCGGAGTCCAGCAGCAGGCGACCGATAGGACGCTCTTCATCATCGTTGTGAACACGAGCAGAAGCAGGCACATAACCACGACCGCGCTGAACTTTCAGGCGCATGCTGATCTCAGCATTTGCACCAGTCAGGTGGCAGATTACGTGCTCCGGGTTTACGATCTCGACTTCATCACCGTGAGTGATATCACCAGCGGTAACGGGGCCTGTTCCAGACTTGGTCAGGGACAGAGTTACCTCGTCCTTGCCTTCCAGCTTCACAGCGATACCTTTCAGGTTGAGCAGGATTTCAAGAATGTCTTCCTGTACACCTTCTTTGCTGCTGTACTCGTGCAGTACTCCGTCGATCTCGACTTCAGTAACCGCACAACCGGGCATAGATGACAGCAAAATACGACGCAGGGCATTGCCCAGCGTGTGGCCAAAGCCACGCTCAAGCGGCTCGAGAGTCACTTTCGCGTGAGTCGGGCTAACTTGCTCGATGTCAACTAGCCGCGGTTTAAGAAAATCTGTTACAGAACCCAGCATTGTGTCCTCTCTTTAGAAGCTAGCTTTACTTGGAGTAAAGCTCGACGATCAGCTGTTCGTTAATGTCGGCAGACAGGTCGGAACGCTCCGGCAGGCGCTTGAAGGCACCTTCCATCTTAGCAGCGTCAACCTCTACCCAAGTCGGCTTCTCGCGCTGACCAGCAACTTCCAGGGAAGCTTTGATACGCGCTTGCTTCTTAGCCTTCTCGCGAACGCAGATCACGTCCTCAGGGGATACCTGGAAAGAAGGAACATTCACAACGCGGCCGTTTACCATGATGGCTTTGTGGCTCACCAGCTGACGAGATTCAGCACGAGTGGCACCGAAGCCCATGCGGTAGACGACGTTGTCCAGACGACCTTCCAGCAGCTGCAACAGGTTTTCACCGGTGTTACCCTTTTGACGGGCAGCGTCGCGGTAGTAGTTGCGGAACTGTTTTTCCAATACGCCGTAGATACGACGTACTTTTTGTTTCTCGCGCAGTTGCACACCGTAGTCGGACAGACGCGCTTTACGCGCACCGTGTTGACCAGGAACGGTGTCAATCTTGCACTTAGAATCAATCGCACGAACACCAGACTTCAGGAAGAGGTCGGTGCCCTCACGACGGCTAAGCTTAAGCTTAGGACCGATATATCTTGCCATCTTCTTTCTCCAACAATCCTAGACCAAGTAGCTACAGCGTTACACGCGGCGCTTCTTGGGAGGACGACAACCGTTGTGCGGGATCGGAGTCACATCAGTAATGTTAGTGATGCGGAAACCAGCCGCGTTCAGAGCGCGGATGGAAGACTCACGACCGGGACCCGGACCTTTGACCATGACTTCCAGGTTCTTCACGCCGTATTCTTTGGCGATCTCACCAGCACGCTCAGCAGCTACCTGGGCAGCAAACGGAGTGGACTTACGGGAACCACGGAAACCGGAACCACCAGAGGTAGCCCAAGACAGAGCATTGCCCTGACGGTCAGTAATGGTCACGATTGTGTTGTTGAAAGATGCATGAACGTGCGCAATACCGTCGCTCACTTGCTTTTTAACGCGCTTGCGAGCACGAGTCGGAGTTTTAGCCATTTTCTACCTTCCCGTTACTTCTTGATAGCCTTGCGCGGACCCTTACGGGTACGAGCGTTGGTCTTGGTACGTTGACCACGAACAGGCAGGCTACGACGGTGACGCAAACCACGGTAGCAACCCAGATCCATCAATCGCTTGATGTTCATGGAAATCTGACGACGCAGGTCACCTTCGACGGTGAATTTACCTACTTGTTCACGCAGACTCTCAATCTGAGCTTCGTCCAGGTCTTTAATTTTCACATTCTCAGCGATACCGGCTGCGGCACAGATGGCCTTGGAGCGGGTACGACCGACGCCATAAATAGCAGTCAACGCAATGACTGCATGTTTATGGTCAGGAATGTTAATGCCAGCGATACGGGCCACTATTCACTCCTACATATAGTAGATAACGACCACCACAAAGCCCGTGAGCGGATACGTGGCGGTCAACCAATACACAACAAAAGTTGGCTGGCTATATTAGCCAGCACAACTATTTGTTGCAAGTACTAACCGTAAAAAATTAGCCTTGGCGCTGTTTATGCTTTGGCTCGCTGCAAATCACACGCACCACACCGTGACGCTTGATGATTTTGCAGTTACGGCAGATTGCCTTAACGGAAGCACGAACTTTCATTGCTTAACTCCGTAACTACGCCGACCTTTAGCGGCCGTAGCCCTTCAGGTTGGCCTTCCTCAGGACGTCGCCATATTGATGAGACATCATATGGGTCTGAACCTGAGCCATGAAGTCCATGATAACTACCACGATAATCAGCAGCGAGGTGCCACCGAAGTAGAACTGTACGTTCCAGGCAGTCATCAGGAACTGGGGTACCAGACAGATAAAGGTAATATAGAGCGCACCTGCCAATGTCAGGCGAGTCATAACCTTATCGATGTAACGTGCTGTCTGCTCGCCCGGGCGGATCCCCGGGATAAAGGCTCCACTCTTCTTCAGGTTATCTGCTGTCTCGCGGGGGTTGAACACCAGCGCGGTATAGAAGAAGCAGAAGAAGATAATGGCTGCTGCATAGAGCATCTCGTACAAGGGCTGACCCGGCTGCAGGACCATAGAGACCTGTTGCAGAATGTCAGCGATCTTGCCCTCGCCCTGACCAAACCAGGAGGTAATGGTACCCGGGAAGAGGATGATGCTGGATGCGAAAATCGCAGGAATCACACCGGCCATATTCACTTTCAACGGCAGGTGTGTGCTTTGCGCAGCGAATACCTGGCGGCCTTGTTGACGCTTGGCATAGTTAACGACGATACGACGCTGACCACGCTCCACGAACACCACAAAGTAAGTCACAGCGAAAACAATCAAGCCTAGCAACAACAACAGCAGGATGTGCAATTCCCCTTGACGTGCCTGTTCGGCCGTAGCGCCAATGGCATGAGGCAGACCGGCGACGATACCTGTGAAGATAATCAACGAGATACCATTACCAATCCCACGCTCGGTAATCTGTTCACCCAACCACATCAAGAACATGGTACCGGTGACCAGACTCACAACGGCTGTGAAATAGAAGCCCAAACCCGGATGAGTCACGAGTCCTTGCATCATATTCGGCAGACCTGTTGCAATACCAATGGCCTGGAACGTTCCCAAAACCAGCGTGCCCCAACGGGTATATTGGCTAATCTTGCGACGGCCGGATTCACCTTCTTTCTTGAGTTCAGCAAGAGCAGGGTGAACCACAGTCAGCAACTGGATAATGATCGACGCCGAAATGTACGGCATGATCCCCAGTGCAAGAATAGAAGCACGCGAGAGTGCACCACCACTGAACATGTTGAACATCTCAATGATGGTGCCCTTCTGTTGTTGGAACAACTCGGCCAGTACGGCGGCGTCAATACCAGGGATCGGCACATAAGAGCCTGCACGGAACACGATAATTGCCCCGAGAACGAAGAGCAGACGGCTCTTCAGTTCGCTCAGACCACCTTGTGCTTTAACATCCAATCCTGGTTTCTTAGCCATTGTACTGATTATTCCTCGATTTTACCGCCAGCGGCCTCGATGGCTGCACGTGCACCCTTGGTGACGGACAGACCACGAACGGTCACAGCACGGTCAATGTTGCCAGACAGAACAACTTTAGCGAACACGATGTTTTTGGTAATAACACCGGCTTGCTTCAGAGTGCTCACGTCGACCACATCACCTTCTACCAGGGCGATTTCGTTCAGGCGCACTTCGGCAGAAACCAAAGATTTGCGAGAGAAGAAACCGAACTTCGGCAGACGGATTTTCAAAGGCATCTGGCCGCCTTCGAAACCGTTGCGGACCTTGCCGCCACCGGAACGAGAGGTTTGACCTTTAACACCACGACCACCGGTCTTGCCCAGACCAGAACCGATACCACGGCCCGGACGGTGCTTGACGCGCTTGGAGCCAGCGGCCGGAGACAGAGTATTCAGACGCATGCTTAGCCCTCCACCTTAACCATGTAATAAACCTGGTTGATCATACCGCGTACGCAGGGAGTATCTTCCAGCTCAACGGTGTGACCAATGCGACGCAGACCCAGACCACGCAGAGTCGCCTTGTGCTTTGGCAGACGGCCGATAGAGCTGCGAGTTTGAGTTACTTTTACAGTGTTAGCCATGTCGCATTACCCCAGAATTTCTTCAACGCGCAGACCACGCTTGGCCGCGATCTGTTCCGGTGATTGACCGTGAACCAGAGCGTCGACAGTTGCGCGAACAACGTTGATTGGGTTGGTGGAACCGTAGGTCTTGGCCAGCACGTTGTGGATACCAGCAACTTCCAGTACGGCACGCATGGCGCCGCCTGCAATGATACCAGTACCTTGGGAGGCCGGCTTCATGAACACGGTGGAACCAGAGTGAACGCCACGCACCGGGTGGTGCAGGGTGCCGTTGTTCAGCTCAACCTTGTTCAGGTTACGTTTAGCCTGTTCCATCGCCTTTTGAATGGCGGCCGGAACTTCACGGGCCTTACCGTAACCGTAACCTACACGGCCGTTACCATCACCCACCACGGTCAACGCGGTGAAGGACATGATACGACCACCTTTAACAGTTTTCGAAACGCGGTTTACTGCAATGAGCTTTTCTTGCAGTTCGCCGGCTTGAGATTCGACTTTAGCCATCTTCGACTCCTAGCTTAGAACTGAAGACCAGCGTCACGAGCAGCGGCAGCCAGAGCGGCTACACGACCGTGATACTTGAAACCGGAACGATCGAAAGATACGTTCTGAACGCCTTTGGCAATAGCACGCTCAGCGATAGCCTTACCTACAGCGGTAGCAGCATCTGCGTTACCGGTGTATTTCAGAGCTTCACTGATGGCTTTCTCTACTGTGGAAGCAGAGGCCAGAACTTCGGAACCGTTGGCTGCAATAACCTGCGCATAGATATGACGCGGGGTACGGTGAACAACCAGACGGGTAGCTCCCAGTTCCTGCATCTTTTTCCGAGCACGAGTAGCACGACGGAGACGAGCTGCTTTCTTGTCCATAGTGTTACCTTACTTCTTCTTAGCTTCTTTAGTACGCACTTGCTCGTTGGCATAGCGTACACCCTTGCCCTTGTAGGGCTCCGGAGCGCGGTAAGCACGGATATCGGCGGCGACTTGGCCAACCAGCTGCTTGTCCACACCACGCAGAACGATCTCGGTGGCGGACGGACATTCAGCGGTGACACCAGCCGGCAGCGCATGCTCTACCGGGTGAGAGAAGCCCAGTGCCAGCGCAACAGCATTGCCCTTGATGGAGGCTTTGTAACCTACACCAACCAGCTGCAGCTTGCGCTCGAAGCCTTGGGTAACACCGACTACCATGTTGTTGACCAATGCACGGGCAGTACCGGCCTGAGCGTCAGCACCAGCGATGCCGTCGCGCGGGGCGAACTTCAGTACATTGTCTTCTTTGGTCACTTCTACACCGGCGTGGATGGAACGAACCAGGGAACCCTTGCCACCTTTGATGGACAGTTCTTGGCCGTTCAGAGTCACCTCTACGCCAGCAGGAATAGTGACGGGTGCCTTAGCAACGCGAGACATTTCCGACCTCCTATTAAGCGACGTAGCAGATGATCTCACCACCCATGCTTGCCTTGCGGGCAGCACGGTCGGTCATCACACCTTTAGACGTGGACACGATAGCAACACCGAGACCGCCCATGACTTTCGGCAGATCAGTAGTGCGCTTGTAAATACGCAGGCCGGGACGGCTCACGCGTTGGATCAGTTCTACAACCGGCTTGCCCTGGAAATACTTCAGTTCGATTTCCAGTTCCGGTTTCACGTCACCAGCTACGTTGTAGCCAGCGATGTAACCTTCTTCTTTCAGCACTTTGGCGATAGCCACTTTCAGCTTGGAAGAAGGCATGGAAACCGCAACTTTGCTCGCCGCCTGACCGTTACGGATGCGGGTCAGCATATCCGCGATCGGATCTTGCATGCTCATAGTCTAACTCCCGAGATTCTTACCAAGAGGCCTTTTTGAGGCCCGGAATTTCGCCCTTCATGGCATGCTCACGCACCTTGATGCGAGAGAGGCCAAACTTCCGCAGGAAACCGTGCGGACGACCAGTGATGTTGCAACGGTTACGCTGGCGGGACGGACTGGAATCACGGGGCAGCTGTTGCAGTTGCAAGACAGCATCCCAACGCGCTTCTTCAGAAGCGTTCATATCAACGATGATAGCTTTCAGCTCGGTACGCTTGGTCGCGAACTTGGCTGCCAGCTTCGCACGCTTTGCTTCACGTGCTTTCATGGATGTTTTAGCCATAACCCTAACCTTACTTGCGGAATGGGAAGTTAAAGGCAGCCAGCAGAGCACGGCCTTCTTCGTCGGTATTCGCGGAAGTGGTGATGGTGATATCCAGACCACGGACGCGATCGACCTTGTCATAGTCGATTTCCGGGAAGATGATTTGCTCACGCACGCCCATGGAGTAGTTACCACGGCCATCGAACGCCTTGGCGTTCAGACCACGGAAGTCACGGATACGCGGTACGGAGATGCAAATCAGCCGTTCCAGGAACTCCCACATACGCTCGCCACGCAGGGTTACTTTACAACCTATCGGGTAGCCTTCACGAATCTTGAAGCCCGCAACAGATTTGCGTGCTTTGGTGATCAGCGGTTTCTGACCGGAAATGGCAGCCATATCGGCAGCAGCATTTTCCAGCAACTTCTTGTCAGAGATCGCTTCACCAACACCCATGTTCAGGGTGATTTTCTCGATCCGAGGGACTTGCATGATAGTCTTGTAACCGAACTGCTTGGACAGTTCATTTACTACATCGGATTTGTAGTAATCATGCAGTTTCGCCATCGTTAAACTCCAATTACTTCACAAGTTCGCCGGTGGATTTGAAGAAACGGACTTTCTTGCCGTCTTCAATCCGGAAACCAACGCGGTCAGCCTTGCCAGTGGCAGAGTTGAACAGCGCGACGTTAGATACATCGATGGGGGCTTCTTTGGTGACGATGCCGCCAGCCTGACCCAGTGCGGGTACCGGCTTTTGGTGTTTCTTCACCTGGTTGATGCCTTCCACGATTACCTTACCTTTTGCAATCAGGACTTGAGTGACTTTGCCACGCTTGCCCTTGTCTTTGCCGGTAAGAACAATTACTTCGTCTTCGCGACGGATTTTAGCTGCCATCGTTCGACTCCTTACAGTACTTCGGGTGCCAGGGACACAATCTTCATGAACTTCTCGTTACGGAGTTCACGGGTCACCGGGCCAAAAATACGAGTACCGATTGGCTGTTGGTTGTTGTTAAGCAACACAGCCGCATTGTTGTCGAAACGGATGACAGAGCCGTCCGGACGACGAACGCCTTTACGGGTGCGTACGACCACCGCGTTATACACATCACCTTTCTTCACTTTACCGCGAGGAATGGCTTCCTTGATGGAAACCTTGATGATGTCGCCGATGCCGGCATAACGGCGGTGCGAACCACCCAGAACCTTAATACACATTACACTGCGAGCGCCGGAGTTGTCGGCAACACCCAGCATACTTTGCATCTGGATCATCTTAGTGCTCCGCTTTGTTTACTTCTTATCCCTGATGGGATCTGGCTGCCTTCAAAAGGCGCGAAACTATAACACAGCTATTTTTGAAAAGGTAGCCTAAAAAACAAACGGCCCCGATGGGGGGCCGTTTGGGCTAAAAAGTACCGAATTAGGCCTTTTCTACGACAGCAACCAGGGTCCAGGACTTGGTCTTGGACAGCGGGCGGCACTCGCGGATTTCCACGAGATCGCCAGCCTTGCACTCGTTGTTCTCGTCATGCACGTGCAGCTTGGTAGTACGCTTGATGATCTTACCGTAGATCGGGTGCTTTACCTTGCGCTCGATAGCGACGGTGATGGACTTGTCCATCTTGTCGCTAATTACACGACCTTGCAGAGTACGGATCTTGTCAGTCATTACGCACCTGCCTTCTCAGTCAGTACAGTCTTGATACGTGCGACGTCACGACGCACTTGTTTCAGAGTGTGAGTCTGAGCCAGCTGGCCGGTGGAAGCTTGCATGCGCATGTTGAATTGCTCACGCAGCAGACCCAGCAGCTCCTGGTTCAGTTCTTCGACGCTCTTTTGACGCAGATCTTGGGCTTTCATCACATCACCGTCTTAATTACGAAAGTGGTCTGAACAGACAGCTTAGCTGCGGCCAGGGCAAACGCTTCACGCGCCAGAGCCTCAGGTACACCATCCATCTCGTACAGAACCTTGCCAGGCTGGATCGGGCAAACCCAGTATTCCACGTTACCCTTACCTTTACCCATACGAACTTCGAGGGGCTTTTCGGTGATGGGCTTGTCCGGGAACACACGGATCCAGATCTTGCCTTGACGCTTAACGTGACGGGTCATGGCACGACGGGCTGCTTCGATTTGACGAGCAGTCAGTTGACCACGAGATGTCGCCTTCAGGCCAAAGGTACCGAAGGATACTTCGTTACCGGCATTGGCCAGACCGCGGTTACGACCCTTGTGGGTCTTGCGGAATTTAGTACGCTTAGGTTGCAACATTTACCGAATCTCCTTACTTGGCAGCGCGGCGCTTGTTGTCACGCTTGGGCTTCGCAGGAGCTTGCTCTTGAGCAGCGGCAGCATTGACTGCAGCCAGACCGCCCAGAACTTCGCCCTTGAAGATCCAAACTTTAACGCCGATCACACCGTAAGTGGTGTGGGCTTCAGAAGTTGCGTAGTCGATGTCGGCGCGCAGGGTGTGCAGGGGCACACGACCTTCACGGTACCATTCGGTACGCGCGATTTCAGCGCCGCCCAGACGGCCGGAAACTTCCACTTTGATGCCCTTGGCACCCAGGCGCATGGCGTTCTGTACGGCGCGCTTCATAGCACGACGGAACATTACGCGACGCTCCAGCTGGGAAGTGATGCTGTCGGCAACCAGTTTGCCATCCAGCTCCGGCTTGCGGACTTCGGAAATGTTGATCTGAGCAGGCACGCCAGCGATTGCGGCTACAGCTTTGCGCAGTTTTTCAACGTCTTCGCCTTTCTTGCCGATCACGACACCCGGACGAGCGGTGTGAATGGTCACACGGATGCTCTTGGCCGGACGCTCGATAGTGATCTTGGACAAGGAAGCGTTTTTCAGCTCCTTGGTCAGGAACTGGCGTACTTGGAAATCGCTGTACAGGTTGTCAGCGAAGTCTTTGGTGTTCGCGAACCAGGTAGAATTCCAAGGCTTGGTAATACCCAGGCGAATGCCATTAGGATGTACTTTCTGACCCATTGCTTATCTCCCAGCCTTAGCGTCGGATACCACTACAGTGATGTGAGCGGTACGCTTGAGGATACGATCCGCGCGACCTTTGGCACGCGGGCGGATGCGCTTCATGGAGGGACCTTCGTCTACCATGATGGTGGCAACACGCAGGGTGTCGATATCGGCACCTTCGTTGTGCTCAGCGTTGGCAATGGCAGATTCCAGCACTTTCTTCACCAGAACAGCAGCCTTTTTCGGGCTGAAGGTCAGGATGTTCAGAGCCTTGTCTACGGACAGACCACGTACTTGATCGGCTACCAGACGAGCTTTCTGGGCAGAAGTACGGGCATAACGGTGTTTAGCGATAGCTTCCATCATTTATCCCTTAGCGCTTCTTAGCCTTCTTATCAGCAGCATGGCCGCGATAAGTACGAGTCGGTGCGAATTCACCCAGTTTGTGACCGATCATTTCTTCGGTAACGAAAACCGGAACGTGCTGACGACCATTATGGACAGCGATGGTCAAACCGATCATGTTCGGGATGATCATTGAACGACGGGACCAGGTCTTAACCGGCTTTTTATCCCCGCTTTCCACCGCTTTCTCTACCTTCTTCAGCAAGTGCAGGTCGATAAATGGACCCTTCTTGAGAGAACGTGGCATGGTGATTCCTCTATGTTAACAATTACTTGTTACGACGACGTACGATGTACTTGTCGGTACGCTTGTTCTTACGGGTCTTGAAGCCCTTAGCCTTCTGGCCCCATGGGGACACAGGCTGCATGCCCTTGTTACGACCCTCACCACCACCGTGCGGGTGATCAACCGGGTTCATCGCCATACCGCGAACGGTCGGACGAATACCACGCCAGCGGTTAGCACCGGCTTTACCCAGTTGACGCAGCATGTGCTCGGAGTTACCCACTTCACCGATGGTAGCGCGGCACTCGGCCAGAACTTTACGTACTTCGCCGGAACGCAGACGCAGAGTTACATAGTTACCTTCACGAGCCAGGATCTGGATGAAAGTACCAGCGGAACGAGCCAGCTGGGCACCTTTACCAGGCTTCATCTCAACGGCGTGAACGGTAGAACCGACCGGGATGTTGCGCATCGGCAGGGTGTTACCTACCTTGATGGCAGCATCAGCACCAGAGGCGATTGCATCACCAGCTTTCAGGCCTTTCGGGGCCAGGATGTAACGACGCTCACCGTCTGCATACAGCACCAGGGCGATGTTTGCGGTACGGTTAGGATCGTATTCCAGACGCTCAACTTTGGCCGGAATGCCGTCTTTGTCGCGCTTGAAGTCGATCAGACGGTAGTGTTGCTTGTGACCACCACCGATATGACGAGTGGTGATACGACCGTTGTTGTTACGGCCACCGGACTTGCTTTTGCTGTCCAGCAGAGCGGCGAAGGGCTTGCCCTTGTACAGCTCTTGGTTGACGATCTTGACGACGTGGCGGCGGCCCGGAGAAGTAGGCTTGCACTTAACGATTGCCATTTTTCAGAACTCCTCTTACTCGGCTGCGCCCATGAAGTCGATGTCCTGACCAGCTTTCAGGGTCACATAAGCCTTTTTCCAATCGGAACGACGGCCTACGCGTGCACCTGCGCGCTTGGTCTTACCCTTCATGTTCAGGGTACGGACGGTCTCAACTTCGACCTCGAACAGTTTCGCAACTGCAGCTTTGACTTCCGCCTTGGTGGCATCAACAGCAACTTTGAACACGATAGTGTTCTGCTTTTCTGCGACCATGGTGCTCTTTTCAGAGATGTGCGGAGCCTTCAGAACTTTCAGCAGACGCTCTTCACGGATCATGCCAGCATCTCCTCGATTTGCTTAACTGCGTCAGCAGTCATCAGAACCTTGTCGAAAGCGATCAGGCTGACCGGGTCGATACCGGCAACGTCACGCACGTCAACTTTGTACAGGTTACGAGCAGCCAGGAACAGGTTCTCATCGACTTCAGCAGTCACGATCAGAACGTCAGTCAGTTCCATTTCTTTCAGCTTGGCGATCAGTTCTTTGGTCTTCGGCGCTTCGATGCCGAACTTCTCAACAACGATCAGGCGCTCTTGACGTACCAGCTCGGACAGGATGCTACGGATAGCGCCGCGGTACATCTTCTTGTTTACTTTCTGGCTGTGATCTTGCGGCTTAGCAGCAAAGGTCACACCACCGGAACGCCAGATGGGCGAACGGATGGAGCCAGCACGGGCACGACCAGTACCCTTCTGACGCCACGGCTTTTTGCCGCCACCAGACACTTCAGAGCGAGTCAGCTGCGCACGAGTACCCTGACGGGCACCAGCGGCATATGCAACGACAACCTGGTGAACCAGAGCTTCGTTGAATTCGCGCCCGAAGGTAGTCTCGGAAACTTCAAGAGCGCTCTTGGCGTCTTTCATTACCAATTCCATTACTATCTCCTCAGACGTTACGCTTTGACGGCAGGTTTGACGATCACGTTGCCGTTGGTTGCACCCGGTACTGCGCCTTTGATGAGCAGCAGGTTGCGTTCAGCGTCAACACGAACCAGTTCCAGGTTCTGAGTCGTTACACGCTCAGCACCCATGTGACCAGCCATCTTCTTGCCCTTGAATACACGGCCCGGGGTCTGGTTTTGACCGATGGAGCCAGGTACACGGTGGGACAGGGAGTTACCGTGGGTCATATCCTGGGTACGGAAGTTCCAGCGCTTAACAGTACCGGCAAAACCTTTACCCTTGGATGTGCCGGTAACGTCTACCAGCTTAACGTCAGCGAGAAGATCTACTTTCAGCTCGCTACCAACAGTGAAAGTTTCACCGTTGTTCAGGCGGAATTCCCACAGACCGCGACCGGCTTCTACACCAGCTTTGGCGAAGTGGCCAGCTTCCGGCTTGGTTACGCGGCTGGCTTTCTTGGCGCCAGTGGTAACCTGAATAGCGTTGTAGCCGTCGGTTTCTACAGATTTGACCTGAGTTACACGGTTAGCTTCAACTTCGATAACAGTCACCGGGATAGAAACGCCATCTTCAGTGAAGATGCGAGTCATACCCACTTTGCGACCTACAAGACCGATTGTCATTGTTATCAACCTCTTTCCGTAATTAACCCAGGCTGATCTGGACGTCTACACCAGCTGCCAGATCCAGACGCATCAGAGCGTCAACGGTCTTGTCAGTCGGTTCAACGATGTCTACCAGACGCTTGTGAGTGCGGATCTCGTACTGATCACGCGCGTCTTTGTTGACGTGCGGGGAGATCAGAACGGTGAAACGCTCTTTGCGAGTCGGCAGCGGGATAGGACCGCGAACCTGCGCGCCAGTGCGCTTAGCAGTTTCAACGATTTCCGCAGTGGATTGATCGATCAGGCGATGATCAAAAGCCTTCAGGCGGATACGGATTCTTTGGTTCTGCATTGACAGAGCTCCAATAGATAAAAGAACATAAATCAACACCGCCCGACCGGGACTACTCCCGCCAGAGGTGTGATTTTTCACGTTTCCTCCCATATCGGGAGGACTGTATGGCTGGCAACTCGTAAACGGGAAGCTCAGCAAGCAGACATATCGTCTGGCTGCCTCATGGGCAAGCGGAGGGGATTATACGGATTTTTTCCACTCACGCAAGTGAAGGCGGACAGATTGTGCGCAATGTTGTGTGGCAGATGGATCTCCAGGCGATCAAATCATCGCCATCGGCGAGACGGTAACGACAATGTTGCAAACAGGCTGATAGACTGCGCCCTCGCCCCAGTTTGCGGAACGCATCCCATGCTCAAGAATCAGAAGAAAGCCTACCAGTACGGGCTCTGTGCCGTCGCCCTCTGGTCCACGGTGGCCAGCGCCTTCAAGATCTCCCTCGCCTACTTTGAACCGGTACAGCTGCTGCTGGTCGCGGCATGCACCTCGACCCTGACCCTGGGGTGCATCGTGGCCTGTCAGGGCAAACTGCCGCTACTGCTCGACTACATCAAGAGTCGCCCCCTCTACTACCTCGCTCTCGGGGTCCTGAACCCCTTTCTCTATTACCTGCTGCTGTTCAAGGCATATGATCTACTGCCCGCCCAGCAGGCGCAGACTCTCAACTACACCTGGGCCATCACCCTCAGCCTGCTGGCCGTTCCCTTCCTCGGTCAAAAGCTGCGCCGCCGCGATGGCGTCGCCATCGTGCTCGGCTATTTCGGCGCCCTGGTGATCGCCACCAGGGGGGACGTGTTCGGTCTACAGTTCGACAGTCCGCTCGGCGTCACGCTGGCGCTGGTGTCGACCCTGATCTGGGCCGGTTACTGGATCCTCAACACCCGCAATCAGGGGGATCCCGTCGTCAACCTGCTGCTCGGCTTCCTCATCAGCCTGCCCTTCATCATCGTGGCGACCTGGTTGCTCTCGGACTTTGCCATGACCGCCTGGCAGGGATGGGCCGGCGCCATCTATGTGGGGCTGTTCGAGATGGGCTTCGGTTTCGTGCTCTGGCTGATGGCCCTGCGCCACGCCACCAACACAGCCCCCATCAGCAACCTCATCTTCATCTCGCCGTTTGCCTCTCTGGTGCTGCTCAACCTGTTGATCGGCGAAACCATTCACCCGGCAACCCCCATCGGGTTGGCTCTCATCGTCGCCGCCCTGCTTATCCAGCAACTCAAATATGGCAAGCGCTACCGCAAGGTGAGCGACCCCCACGCCTGACAGACAAAAGGGCGCATCTCTCGATACGCCCTGCTTTCAATCCATCCACTCTAGCGGCTGGTTCTTGGGTAGCCGGATCTCCACCTGCAAGCCCCCCAGTTCGGAGCGCCCCAACCTGATGGTGCCGTGATGCTGGGAGACTATCTTGGCAACGATGGCCAGCCCCAGCCCGCTGCCGCCACCGGTGCGCGCCACATTGCCCAGGGTGAAGGGCTTGAGCACCCGGGAGTAGTCCTCTTCGGCAATCCCCGGGCCATTGTCGGAGAGTCGCAGCCGCACCCAGTGGCCATCATCCCTGAGCTCGGCCTGCAACCGAGTCGCACCATAGCGCAGGGAGTTGCCCGACAGATTGTTGAGGATACGGCGAATGCTGATGGGATGGCAGGCCACACGCACCGCCTCCTCCGGCAGGAGCAGCTCCACTTCCAGTCCCTGATCGGTCTGCATCAGCAACGCATCGTGAATGAGCTGGGTCAGGTCGACGGGCCGGGCATCGAGCCCCTCGTTCGGGCGAATGTAGTCGATGAACTGATCGATGATGCCGTTCGACTCATCGATGTCCGCATTGATGCTCTCCTTGAGGTACTCATCCCCCGAGGACATCATCTCGGTCGCGAGACGAATGCGGGTAAGAGGGGTGCGCAAATCGTGGGATACCCCGGCCATCATCAGGTTGCGCTCCTCGATCAGCCCCTTTATGGAGCTCGACATGTGGTTGAAGGTGCGGGTCAGGCGGCGCACCTCCCGCGAGCCCTGCTCCCCCAGGGCATCGGGAAAGTTGCCGCGCGCTACCGCCACGGCCCCCGCTTCCAGATCCTCCAGCGGTCGCACCAGCTGACGGGCAAAACGCCAGGCTGCAAACAGGGTCACCACCAGCAAGACGCTCATATAGAGGATGAGCGGTTCGATGTCGTCATCTTCAATTTCCGTCAGGGGAATGCGAACCCACATCTGGCTGGCCTGGGGAGGCTGAATCCAGATGATGTAGTGATCCTGGATTTCAACCCTGACCCTGGTATCCCCTTTCAATTCGCGGCTGATGCTCTGCTCCAGATAGGGGTAGGGCTTGGAATCATTCAGCCCGTGCTGCTCCGCCTCGCTCTGGGTATAGATGTCGCTTCCGGTCGCCACATAGACCAGCGCCTCGGCATCTTCACTGAGCGCCAGCTGGTTGTTGTCCACCGGGAAGATGAGTTTGACCTGGTTTGCCAGCAGGTGGCTGATCTGCTTGACGGTCGGCGCCAGCAGGTAGTTGTAGAAGGTAACGTAGGAGACGACTTGATAGACCACCAGCACGGCAGCCAGAAACCAGAGCATGCGGGAGAACATGCTGCCCACTTTCTTCATGCGTTCTCACCGTCCGGAACGAACACATACCCCAGACCCCAGACGGTCTGCAGATAGCGGGGCTGGGCCGGGTCCTGTTCCAGCAGGCGGCGCAGGCGGGAGACCTGCACATCAATGCTGCGCTCGGTGGCCGTGTACTCGCGACCACGGGCCAGGTTCATCAGCTTGTCACGGGAGAGCGGTTCGCGAGGATGACTCACCAGCACCTTGAGCACGGCGAACTCCCCGCTGGTCAGGGCAACCGGTTCGCCATCACGGCTCAGTTCACGGGTCGCCAGATTGAGCTGGTAGGCCCCGAAACTCACCATCTTCTCCGCCGCGGAAGGGGCGCCGGGCAGCTCCACGGTATGGCGGCGCAGCACGGCGCGGATCCGGGCCAGCAGCTCACGGGGGTTGAACGGCTTGGGCAGATAATCGTCGGCCCCCATCTCCAGACCGACGATGCGATCCACTTCGTCCCCCTTGGCGGTGAGCATCAAGACAGGGATCTGGTTGCCGGCCTCGCGCAGGCGGCGGCAGATAGAGAGGCCGTCTTCCCCCGGCAGCATCAGATCAAGCACCATCAGGCTGAAGTTTTCACGCGTCAGCAGGCGATCGGCCTGCTCCCCGTTGGCGACACCTCGCACTACAAACCCCTGCTCGGTGAGGTAGCGCTCCAGCAAGGAACGCAGTTTCAGATCGTCGTCCACCACCAGGACCTTGTATTGCTGACTCATTGCCACCTCTCTTTTCTGTCTCCCCTCATACTAGAGCCGCCCCCTGCAACCACAAAGCATAAATATGTTACCGGTTATTGCCCTCATTCGGCCCCGGAGCCGGGAGGGATGGATGGCCAGCTCTGCTTTTTGCTCGACAGCGCGGCGACAATGACTAAGATCCCGAGCAACCGGATGCAATTGGCGAGGGAGTGATAACCCCATGAAAACCAAACTCATTACCCGTGAAGGCTACACCAGGCTCCGGCAGGAGCACGACATGCTCTGGCGGGAGGAGAGGCCCGATGTCACCAAAAAAGTGGCCTGGGCGGCGAGCCTGGGTGATCGCAGCGAGAATGCCGATTACCAGTACAACAAGAAACGCCTGCGGGAGATCGACCGCCGGGTTCGCTACCTGCGCAAGTGCCTGGAAGAGCTGACCATAGTCGACTACTCACCCTCCCAGGAGGGCAAGGTATTCTTCGGCGCCTGGGTCGAGGTGGAAAACGACGAGGGTGAGACCAAGCGCTTTCGCATCGTCGGCTATGACGAGATCTTCGGCCGCAAGGATTACATCTCCATCGATTCCCCCATGGCCCGCGCCCTGCTCAAGAAAGAGGTGGGCGATGAAGCCATGGTGCAAACGCCAGTGGGTGACGCCTGCTGGTACATCAATGAGATCAGCTATCCCAAATAAGCCAGGCCGACCCTGACTGCCAAATCGGCTGACAAGGCCAGGAGAGACCGAGCATGTCCGCCCACCGGGTATGAGAAACGTCATTTCTGCCGGGGTGGCATCCCGCTGCCCGACCCCATATAGTGCTCACACCCGGCGCCTTGCGGCGCCAACCGGCCCGCGCGGCAGTGGCCTGGCAGGTATCTAAAGTATCGCCAGGACAGACCCCCTGTTCGGCGACGTAGCCCCACGCTGGCCAGTTAGACAGGACCCGACCAAGAGACCCTCGATGCAAAGCCACGTAATAGAACATCAGATCGCCGGTGAGCTGAATGCCCGTCCGGAACAGGTGCAGGCAGCCGTTCGCCTGCTGGACGAAGGCGCGACCGTTCCCTTCATCGCCCGTTACCGCAAAGAGGTGACCGGCGGTCTGGACGACAGCCAGCTGCGTACCCTGGAGAGCCGCCTCGGCTACCTGCGTGAACTGGCGGATCGCCGCCAGGTGATCCTGCGCTCCATTGAAGAGCAGGGCAAACTGACCCCCGAGCTGGCCCGCGAGCTGAACGATGCCGACAGCAAGACCCGGCTGGAAGACCTCTACCTCCCCTACAAGCCCAAGCGGCGCACCAAGGGGCAGATGGCCATCGAGGCGGGGCTGGAGCCACTGGCGGATTTGCTGCTGGGTGACCCCATGAAGGATCCCGAGCAAGAGGCGGTTCGCTTCCTCAATGCCGAGCAGGGGATCACCGACGGCAAGGCCGCCCTCGACGGTGCCCGTTACATCCTGATGGAGCGCTTCGCCGAGCAGGCCGATCTCCTTGAGAAGTTGCGGGACTACCTGTGGCACAACGCCACCCTGCGTGCCCGCGTGGTGGCCGGCAAGGAGCAGGAAGGGGCCAAATTCAAGGACTACTTCGAACACGACGAACCCCTGCACAAGGCCCCCTCCCACCGGGTGCTGGCCATGTTGCGCGGCCGCAACGAGGGGATTCTCAACCTGGCGCTGGTCACCGGCGAGGATGAGGGTACCAGCCCCTGCGAAGGGATCATCGCCCATCACCTCAGACTCAACCTGCAAAGTCGCCCGGCCGACAAGTGGCTGCAGGGGGTGGTGAGCTGGACCTGGAAGATCAAGCTCTCCCTGCAGATGGAGACCGAGCTGATCGGTCGCATCCGCGAATCGGCAGAAGACGAGGCGATCAAGGTATTCGCCATGAACCTCAAGGATCTGCTGATGGCGGCGCCGGCCGGCATGCGTTGCACCATGGGACTGGATCCCGGCATCCGCACCGGGGTCAAGGTGGCGGTGGTGGATGCCACCGGCAAGCTGGTCGATCACGCGACCATCTATCCGTTCGAACCCAAACGCCAGGTTGACCAGAGTCTCAAGACCCTGAGCGAGCTGTGCCAGAAGCACAAGGTCGAGCTCATCAGCATCGGCAACGGCACCGCATCCCGGGAAACCGACCGCCTGGTGAGCGATCTGTTCGAGCGCTACCCGGCCGCCAAGGCACAGAAGATAGTAGTGAGTGAAGCGGGGGCATCGGTCTACTCCGCCTCCGAGCTCGCCTCCCAGGAATTCCCGGATCTCGACGTCTCCATTCGCGGCGCCGTCTCCATCGCCCGCCGGTTGCAGGATCCCCTGGCCGAGCTGGTCAAGATCGATCCCAAGAGCATCGGTGTGGGCCAGTACCAGCACGATGTCGGCCAGAGCCAGCTGGCCCGCCGCCTCGACGCGGTGGTCGAGGATTGCGTGAACGCGGTGGGGGTGGATGTGAATACCGCCTCGGTCGCCCTGCTCAACCGGGTTTCCGGCCTCTCCCAGACCCTGGCCCAGAACATCGTCGCCTACCGCGACGAGAACGGCGCCTTCAAGAGTCGTCAGCAGTTGCTGAAAGTTGGCCGACTCGGGCCCAAGGCATTCGAGCAATGCGCCGGCTTCCTGCGCATTCGGGGCGGCAGCAACCCGCTGGACGGCTCGGCGGTGCACCCGGAATCCTACCCGGTGGTGGAGCGGATCCTCGCCAAGCTGGAGCAGACCGTGGACAGCCTGCTCGGCAACAGCAGCCTGCTGCGCACCCTCAAGCCCACCGACTACACCGACGATCAGTTCGGGGTACCTACCGTCACCGACATCATTGGCGAGCTGGACAAGCCCGGCCGCGACCCGCGTCCCGAGTTCAAGACCGCCACCTTCAAGGAAGGGGTGGAGAAAATCAGCGATCTGGTGCCCGAGATGGTGCTGGAGGGTGTGGTCACCAACGTCACCAACTTCGGCGCCTTCGTCGACATCGGCGTCCATCAGGACGGGCTGGTGCACATTTCTTCCCTCACCGATCGCTTCGTCAAGGATCCCCGCGAGGTGGTCAAGGCCGGTGACATCGTCCGGGTCAAGGTGCTGGAAGTCGACGTACCGCGCAAACGCATCAGTCTGACCATGCGTCTGGATGAAAAAGCCGGCCAGCCTGCACGCAAAACGGCCGAGCCGCGTCACACTGGCAACGCCCGACCGAAACAGGCGCCCCGTCAGAGCGCTCCGACCGAGGGTGCCATGGGCAACGCCTTCGCGGCTGCCCTGTCGAAACTGAAGAAATAAGCCCCCAGAATGCAAAAAAGCCCCGAAAGGGGCTTTTTCATGCCTGTACTGAGCGGGATCAAACGTCCTGACTCAGGCTATGCGGGGAGGCTGGCCTCACCGCTTGCTGATAGTGCCTGGCAATCACCTGGTTTCGATTGTCCATATAAGCACCGAGCGGGCCTGTGGTTTCCTGCCTGAGGGTCATCAGATCCTTGCGGGCCTGTGCCTCCTTGCCAGAGGCGGCACGGGCCACACTCATGTCTTGTGACGATGGTTCATCGGGAGCCAGTGCAGCGGCACGCACCTGCTGCATCTTGGCGATGGTCGCGGCGGGATCCCCGGGAATGGTCCCCATGTCGATGACCACCTCCCCCCCGGTGGCATAACGCTTACCATCCGGCCCACGGGAAAACTGGTAGGTAGGGCTCCCCGCATGCTCGCCGCCGGCTGCCTGGTGCGCCTGCTCGTGCTTGCGGACTTCGAGATCCCGCTCGACCAGCGCAGCCACCTGACGCTGCTGCTTTTGCTGCTCCTGCTGTTCACCCTCCTGACGTTGTCGACGCTCCCCCTCCTCCCCCGTTGCCTCGACAAAACGGTGCGCCACCATCACGGGGCCGGTCTGGCTGTTCTCTTTCGTGGACGAGGATGGGGCGGCGGGATTGGCCTGGGCGGCCCGGGCTCTCTCTTTCTGGGAACCGACGCCGGACTCGGCGTTGGACGCTTCGCTCTGGCGGCTGGGGGGCACCAGTTCTGCGCGGCGGTTGTCAGTCTGTGCCGATTCCGTCTGCGGCTGCAGTTGATTCGGAATGATGGTCGGCAGACTGACGTTGATGTTCATGTCACACCCGGATATCGATCAGGGTGCCCAGCATGTCGCTGGCCGTCTGGATCACCTTGGCGGATGCCCCGGCATGCAGCTCGGCCACCTTGAGATTCACCAGTTCATCCGGCAACTGCACCTGATCACCCGCTGGCGTATTGAGACGGGCGATCTGGCTGGACGCCTGGCCGGCCAACTGCTCGGCCCGTTGGAACCCCTGCACGCCTGCCGTCATGGCTGATTCGATACGCATTGGCACACTCCTCTGTAGGGTTGGCTAATTATCCATCAACCTGACGAGTTATTGAAGCCTGCCGCTCAAATCTCAGTCAATGAACTGCCGCAGGAGGGTGATGAACTGCTCTGGATGGGAGATGAAGGGGGCATGGGATGCCTTCTCCAGCACCAGACTGTGGCTGGCAGGGTAACTCGCATCCAGCAAGGGAATGGCGGCCTTCGGCACCAGGGTATCCAGCCTGCCGTAAAGACGCAGCCAGGGCAGATCCAGGCCGATCAGTTCATCCCGCAGATCGACCTCGGCCAGCAGGCCCAGACCCGCCTCCAGGGCCGCAAGCCGGGGAGCGGGTCGCTCCGCCAGCCAGTGACGCAACTGGCGAATGTCGTTTCTGGCGTGCTCGCTGCCCATGGCCTGGATCGCGAGGAAGCGCTCTATGGTCTGCATGAAGTCGCCGGCCAGCATCTGGTTGAACCCCGCCAGCACCTTGGGGGCAATCCCGGGCCACTCGTCGCGGGCCATGAAGCAGGGAGAACTGGCTACGGTAATGAGAGAGTGAAGGCGTTCAGGCATGGTCAGCGCCAACTGACTCGCCACCAGACCACCGAGGGACCAGCCGAGTAGATGGCATTTTTCAGGCAATATGGCCGCCACCTGCTCTGCCAGCCAGGGCAGGGTGTAGTCTGTCCCTGCTTGCAGGGGGCTGTTGCCAAAGCCGGGCAGGTCCACCAGATGCAGCCGATAGTGGGCAGCCAGTTCTTGGGCAATACCGTGCCAGACGGCCCCGTTCATGCCCCAGCCATGCAACAACACCAGGTCCGGGCCCTGGCCAAACCGCTCAACCGATACGCTCATCTAGACTCAAGATCCCTGTTTATCTGCTTGGAGCCTGCATGTTAAAGCGGCTGCTCGCCAAAGCAAGTCCGATCCTTGGCACCCAGTCCGACTGGCTCGGTCTGTGCCTGCTCTGTCGCCAACCCTGTGACGACACGCCCTTGTTGTGCTCCTGGTGCCGCCACGCCCAGCGCCAACACGACAGACGATGCCTGATGTGTGCAGCACCGCTGCCGGAGCAACATCGCGAGAGCGAACTGCTGTGCGGACGCTGCCAGCGCAGACCCGCCCCCTGGGAGCGTTTGCAGGTGATCGGCGATTATCAGGCACCTTATGCCCAACTCATCCCCCGGCTGAAGTATTCCGGTCAGATCCTGCTCGCGCCGCTGCTTGCCCGCCTGCTGGCAGACCATCTGGATCTCGCCAACCCGCCGCAGGTCATCATTCCGGTTCCCCTGCACTGGTGGCGCCAGTGGTGGCGAGGCTTCAACCAGGCAGAAGAAATCGGCCATGCCCTGAGCGCACTCACCGGCATTCCTTGCGACACCCGCGTACTGTGCCGGACAAGGTCGACCCCGCAACAGACCCGGCTCAGTGCCGGCCAGCGGCGACGCAATCTGCGTGGCGCCTTCGAAATGGCACCTCACCACTACCGGCATGTGGCACTGCTCGATGATGTGGTCACCACGGGCGCCACCGCAGGTCAGCTCACCCGGTTGCTTCATGAGCACGGCGTCACCACGGTAGAGGTGTGGGCCATCTGCCGTACCCTCCGACACCTGAAATAACCGGGCAGGGATCCGGCCCGGGAGGCCGCTGGCGGCATGATTCCGATACGCCCGGGCTCACAGGCTCGCCATCGGCACGCTACCCAAGCCCCGCCAAGCGAGTTATCATGAATACCCTAGTCGTACACTCAGGTTTATGAGGATAGTGATGATCAGCATTTCCGACACCGCCCAGGCCCACTTCCGCAAGTTGCTGGAGAAGCAGCCTGATGGCACCAACATCCGGGTGTTTGTGGTCAATCCGGGAACCCAGAATGCCGAGTGCGGCGTATCCTATTGCCCACCCGACGCGGTCGATCCGGAAGATCAGCACCTGCCCTTCAGCGGCTTCGACTGCCTGGTCGATCCCCTGAGCGCCCCCTTCCTGGTGGATGCCACCATCGACTTCGTCACCGATCAGATGGGCTCCCAGCTCACCCTGAAAGCCCCCAACGCCAAGATGCGCAAAGTGGCCGACGACGCCCCGCTGATCGACCGTATCGAATACGTGCTGATGTCCGAGGTGAACCCCATGCTGGCCGGTCACGGCGGCAAGGTCACCCTGGTCGAGCTGACCGACGACAAACTGGCCATCCTGCAGTTCGGCGGCGGTTGCAACGGTTGCTCCATGGTCGACTACACCCTTAAAGAGGGGATCGAGAAGCAGCTGCTGGAGAAATTCCCGGGCGAACTCAACGGCGTCAAGGATGCCACCGAGCACCAGCGCGGCGACCACTCCTACTACTGATTTGCCCCCTTGCGGCAAAGAAAAGGCCCCGCCAGCTGGCGGGGCCTTTTGCATGCTGCGGCTGGCAGATCACTCGTCCTTCTTGTCTCGCGACAGCAGGGCGATGGCTGCCTCTTTCGGGTTCTTGCCCTCGTACAGCACCTTGAAGATCTGTTCGCAGATGGGCATCTCGACGCCACAGCGGGCCGCCAGCAGATGCACTTCCTTGGTGTTGCGATAGCCTTCCACCACCTGGCCTATCTCGGCCATGGCGGTGTCAACCGACTTGCCCGCTCCCAGCGCCAGACCGAAACGGCGGTTGCGCGACTGGTTGTCGGTACAGGTCAGCACCAGATCCCCGAGCCCCGCCATCCCCATGAAGGTCTTGGCGTCGGCCCCGAGGGCGGCGCCCAGACGCTGCATCTCCACCAGACCCCGAGTGATGAGCGCGGTTCTGGCGTTGGCGCCAAAGCCGAGTCCGTCAGAGAGACCGGCACCGATGGCGATGACGTTCTTGACCGCCCCGCCCAGCTGCAGACCGATGAAGTCCGGATTGGTATAGACCCGGAACGAGCGGCCGCAGTGCAGCAGGTGGGAGAGATCGTCGGCAAAGTCGTCGTGGGTCGAGGCCACCGAGATGGCGGTCGGCAGACCGGCGGCCAGCTCGCGGGCGAAGGTCGGGCCCGAGATGACCGCCAGTGGAATGGCATCCCCCAGCACCTCCCGCGCCACCTCTTGCAGCAGACGGCCGCTATCCGGCTCCAGCCCCTTGGTGGCCCAGGCGATCCGAGTATCCGGGCGCAGGAAGGGTTTGACCTGGGCCAGTACCTGGCCGAACACATGGCTCGGCACCACCAGCAGCAGCACGGGAGCGGCTTGCACCGCCGCCTGCAGATCCGACGTCAGTTGCAGATCGGCCGGGAAGGGGACATCCGGCAAGAATGCCTTGTTGCAGCGATCCTGTTCCAGCTCGGCGACATGGGCAGAGTCGTGACCCCACAGCAGGGTCGGATGACCATTGCGCGCCAGAGAAATGGCAAGGGCGGAGCCATAAGACCCCGCCCCCAGGACCGAGATTGCGATCTGGTCGGCCATTATCAGGCTTCCGCAGTCGCCTGCTGGGCCTGTACCTGCGCCATGTGCTGGGCGAACAGGGCGTCGAAGTTGACCGGTGCCAGGTTCAGCTGCGGGAAGGAACCCTTGCTCACCAGGTTGGACACCGCTTCGCGGGCATACGGGAACAGGATGTTCGGGCAGAAGGCCGCCAGGCAGTGGGCAAGTTGCGGCTCAGGCAGGTTGCCGATGGTGAAGATGCCGGCTTGCTGCACTTCGCACAGGAAGGCGGTCTCGGTTTCCAGCTTGCAGGTGACAGTCAGGGTCAACACCACTTCATAGACGCTGTCGGCCAGGACATTGGTCTTGGTGTCCATGTCCAGCTTGACGTCCGGCTGCCACTCTTTCTGGAAGATGTGCGGGGTATTCGGGGCTTCGAAGGAGACATCCTTGGTGTAGACACGCTGGATGTGGAATTCCGGTTGCACTTCCTGGTTGTTGATTTCGTCAGCCATTTCGTTTGATTCCTTTTTAAGATAATGAGTGGGCGCAGGCCCTTAAATCAGCGTTTTTTGGTCACCGGCAGATTGTCTGCACGCCATTGGGCCATGCCACCGCTGAGCACATACACCTGCTTGAAACCGGCCTTGCTCAGTTGGCGACCCGCGCCACCAGCGGTCATCCCCGACTCGCACACCACTATGATGGGGGCATCCTTGTGCTTTTCAACCGGACCCAGATTATTCGCCTGGATCTGGGCGAGCGGCAGGTGATGGGCCCCGGCCAGATGACCCTTGGCAAATTCATCCTGACTGCGAATGTCCACGACGGTGGCATTTTCACGGTTGATAAGCAGGGTAGCGGCGTGGTTGTTGACCGCCTTCACCGGAGAAAAACGAGCACGCACAGTGGTATACACCAGGGTGCCTGCCAGGCCCAACCAGGCTGCGGTCAGCAGCGGATTGCGGGCCGCGAAATCCAAATACTCTTGCATCTTCTACTATCCAGGGACCAAGACAAGGGCCCGAGTATACATGGGGCCCTGCATAAGATCAGCCATCTTGGCGGCAAAGCGAGAGCAAGCTCCCATCAGGGATGGCTGCCGATTCTTCCTCCTCCAACCGGGCCGAACGAGAGGATGCTCCATGCCGAAAAGAGGGGGGAAACAGAGGAAAACCCGCCGCGGCAGACAAGCCGGCAACATGCCTAAAACAGCGGGATAACAGTTAAAAAGCGAGGCTGGAGAGGGACTTGGCTATCAGGTGACTATTTCGGCAGATGTAGTAATATTACGCTAGTTTCACTTCCCGCAATTCATTCCTATCCGAGAGGACATAGCCTTATGTCAACAGCTAAGAAACCGCTGGTTCTGGTCATCATGGACGGTTGGGGCTACAGCACCAAGCAAGAGTACAACGCCGTTGCTGCCGCCAAGACCCCCAACCTGGATCGCCTGGCCCGTGACTACACCAGCACCCTGATCTCCGGCTCCGGCCTGGACGTGGGTCTGCCGGACGGCCAGATGGGCAACTCCGAAGTGGGCCACACCAACATCGGTGCCGGTCGCGTCGTCTATCAGGAGCTGACCCGCATCTCCAAGGACATCCAGGACGGCGACTTCTTCCAGAACGTCGAGCTGGCCAAGGCTGTCGACGCTGCCGTGACCAAGGGCAAGGCCGTGCACATCATGGGTCTGATGTCCCCGGGTGGCGTACACAGCCACGAAGAGCACATCATGGGCATGATCGAGATGGCCGCCAAGCGTGGCGCCGAGCAGATCTACTTCCACGCCTTCCTGGATGGCCGCGACGTCCCGCCGCGCAGTGCCCAGTCCTCCATCGAGCTGTTCGACGCCCTGTTTGCCCGACTGGGCAAGGGCCGTTTCGCCTCCATGATCGGTCGTTACTACGCCATGGACCGCGACAACCGCTGGGATCGCGTGCAGCAGGCCTATGACCTGATGACCCAGGGCAAGGGCGAATTCACCGCTGACAACGCCACCGACGCGCTGGCCGCCGCCTATGCCCGCGACGAGAACGACGAGTTCGTCAAAGCCACCCGCATCGGCGACGCTGTACCGATGATCGACGGCGATGCGCTGATCTTCATGAACTTCCGTGCCGACCGCGCCCGCGAGATCACCCGCGCCTTCGTCGACAGCGACTTCACCGGCTTCGCCCGCACCGCCACTCCGGCCCTGCACTTCGTGATGCTGACCGAATACGCGGCCGACATCAAAACCGCCTGCGCCTATCCGCCCACCGCCCTGGTCAACACCCTGGGTGAGTGGCTGGCCAAGCAGGGCAAGACCCAGCTGCGCATCTCCGAGACCGAGAAGTACGCCCACGTCACCTTCTTCTTCAACGGTGGCGAAGAGGCCTGCTTCACTGGCGAAGATCGCGAAATCGTAGCGAGCCCGAAAGTGGCTACCTATGACCTGCAGCCGGAGATGAGCTCCGAAGAGCTGACCGACAAGCTGGTTGCGGCCATCAAGAGCGGCAAGTACGACGTCATCATCTGCAACTACCCGAACGGCGACATGGTCGGTCACACCGGCGTGTTCGATGCGGCCGTCAAAGCCTGTGAAGCGGTCGACCACTGCATCGGTCGCGTCACCGACGCCCTGGCGGAAGTGGGCGGCGAGTGCCTCATCACCGCCGACCATGGCAACGCCGAGAAGATGATGGACGAAGAGACTGGTCAGGCTCACACCGCCCACACCAATCTGCCGGTTCCCCTCATCTACTTCGGTCGTAAAGCCGAGGTTGCCGAAGGCGGCAAACTGTCCGATCTGGCCCCCACCATGCTGACCCTGATGGGTCTGCCGGTGCCGCCGGAAATGACTGGCAAGCCCCTGATGATTCTGAAATAATCCTGCCCCATGCGGGGATGCGAAATTATTTCACAGAAAACCAGTCGCGTCGGCCTGTTGGCCGGCGCGCTGTTTTTTTGCCTGATCGGCGGTACCGGCACAGCCCGGGCTGCGAACCAGCAGCTGGGGGCCATGCAGTCCCAGATCAAGGAACAGCAACAGACCCTCAAGCTCAGCAAGCAGGAGCTTGCCAAGCTCAACACCCAGCTCAAGGCTGACGAGCAGGCCATTTCGGCTGCCGCCGCCAAACTCGAGCAGACCAGACAGCAACTCCGGCAGAACCAGCAGAAGCTGGCGTCCCTGCAGCAGGACAAGCTGGCACTGGAGCAACAAGCCAAACACCAGAAGCAGTTGCTGGCCAAGCAGGCGGAAAGCGCCTTCCAGGCGGGCAACCACGATTACCTCAAACTGCTGCTCAACCAGCAGGATCCGGCCAAACTGAGCCGCGCCCTCGACTATTTCGACTACCTCAACAAGGCCCGTATCGAGGCCATTGAAGCCCTGCGCGCCACCCGTGACAAGCTGGCCAAGAACCAGCAGGCCACCAGGGAGACCGAGAACCGCCTCCAGACCCTGCTCGGCGAGCAGCAGGAGCATCACCAGAGCCTGCTGGCCAGCCAGCAGAGCCGTGCCAAGGTGCGCAACCAGTTGCAGCAGTCGGTGCAGGCCGACGAGCAGAAGCTCGACAAGCTGGTCAAGGCGGAGAAGGCGCTCAAGGCGCGGCTGGAAGAGCTGCGTCGTCAGCAGGAAGAAAAGGAACGCCGCGAACGGGCCGAGCGGGAGCGCCTCGCCAAGATCAAGGCCGAGCAGGAGCGCCAGCGCCGTCTGGAGGCCCAGCGCCTGGCAGCCGAGCAGAAACGCATCGAGGAGCAGCAGCGGATCGCAGCCCAGCAGCGCCAGGTCGGCGAACAGCAGCGGCTGGCGGCCCAGCAGCAGCGCGTCGCCGAACAGCAGGCCAAGGTGGCGCAGCAGCAAGCTGCCGCCCGCAACAGCGCCAAGGCGAGCAGCAACGGCTACGGCGGTCTGAGCACGGGTGGCAACCTGCGCTGGCCGGTGCAGGGCCCCATCCTCATCTCCTACGGCTCGCCGCGTACCGCCGAGCTGAAGTGGAAGGGCACCCTGATCGGCGCCAGCGAAGGGACCCAGGTCAAGGCGGTGGCTCCGGGCCAGGTGGTCTACGCCGACTGGCTCGACGGCTTCGGCATGCTGCTGGTCATCGACCACGGCAAGGGTTACATGAGCCTCTACGGCCACAACCAGTCGCTGCTGCGACAGGTGGGACAAAAGGTGGAGCAAGGGGAACCCGTGGCCCTGGTCGGCGACAGCGGCGGACAGGAGCGCTCCGGCCTCTACTTCGAGATCCGCTATCAGGGCGAGGCCATCAACCCGACCAAGTGGCTAGCCAGACGCTAAGCCCGCCTTGTCGGTGCCCGAGCGGAGTCCGCTACCTCATCCCCAGCCCTTCTCCCGCGAGGGGAGCAGGGAGCAAAAGACAGCGACACCGCGTCGTTTACCACTTCACCTGACAAAAAGTCTGCATCGCGCAGGCTTTTTGCTTGGCAGGGGAGGCACCACACCGCCCGCCCCGATGATGAAAACTTACCTCTTTTCCACCCCGCTCAGGGGAAGACCACCAGCCCGATCTGCTCCAGCAGCCCCTGCTGCTGATCTTCATTGATCTGTACCCCGGCGAGGTTGACCCGGCGCAGATCCAGGCCGGGCAGATCGCACTGGCGCAGATCGCAGCCTTGCAGGTTGAAGCTGGTCCAGTCGATTTGCCCGAACTCGGAGCCGCTGAGATCCGAGCCTGCCAGGGAGGCGCCCAGCAGGTTGGCCCCCTGCCAGCGGTTGCCGGCAAGCTCGCACCGCTCCAGCAGGCAGCTTTCGAAGTTGGCGTAGCTGAAGTTGTTGCCGGTGAGGTGGGCCTCGCAGAAGTAGCTTTTGGCAGTGATCCGGTTGGCGAAGCTGGCATGGGCGAAGTTGATCCCCATGGCCTGGCAGTCGCGCATCTCCAGCCCAAGACACTGGCTGCGGCCGAAGTCCGCCAGGGTGAGATCGCAGTGCAGGAAGCTCGCCTCCCTCAGATCGCAGCCCTGAAACAGGCATCCCAGCTCCCGTTCCCTGTCATAGAAGCTGCAGTCGACGAAGCGGCTCTCCCCGAGATCGAGCCAGGAGAAGTGACAGCCGATGAAGCGGCACCCCTGGAACTGCTCCCCCTCCACCTCCTGCTGCTCGAAGTGGACCCCCTCGAAACACCTGCCCTTGATCATCCCCTGCCCCCTGTTGATGGCGTCATATGCTGACATTGCCGTGCAAAAACGGTAATGTTACGTGTAACATTTTTTGCCGGATCCCCAGATGAACGACACCCGCAAGCGCCGCCCTACCCTGCAGGACATTGCCGACCTGACCGGTGTCACCAAGATGACCGTCAGCCGCTACCTGCGCGACCCGTCCGCCGTGGCCGAAGGGACCCGCGAGCGCATCGCCGCCGCGGTGGAGGAGCTCGGCTACATCCCGAACCGGGCGCCGGACATGCTGTCGAACGCCACCAGCAAGGCGATCGGCATCCTGATCCCCTCCCTCTCCAACCAGGTCTTCTCGGCGGTGATCCACGGCATCGAGGCAGTGACCCGGCCCGCCGGCTACCAGACCCTGCTCGCCCACTACGGCTACAGCCCGGAGCGGGAGGAGGAGCAGATCGCCTCGCTCCTCTCCTACAACGTGGACGGGCTCATCCTCTCGGACACCCAGCACACCGAGCGCACCCGCAAGATGATCGCCACCGCCGGCATCCCGGTGGTGGAGACCATGGATCTGCCCCTCTCCCCCATCGACATGGTGGTGGGCATGGATCACCGGGCCGCCGCCCGGGCCATGGTAACAGAGATGCTGCGCCG
The DNA here is from genome assembly GCF_040907975.1 of Aeromonas sp. s10. Lineage (NCBI taxonomy): Bacteria > Pseudomonadati > Pseudomonadota > Gammaproteobacteria > Aeromonadales > Aeromonadaceae > Aeromonas > Aeromonas sp. s10. Next base: position 30,994 of record NZ_JBFOCV010000030.1, read on the forward strand.
GGGACGGCGCAAGGTGATCTACCTCGGCGCCCGGCTCGACGTGCGCACCCAGCTGCGAATGGAAGGCTACTACCAGGCGATGGCCGATTTCGGTCTGACCGGCCAGCACCTGCTGACGGAGCAATCCTCCAGCTTCACCCTGGGGGGAGAGCTGCTGGCCCAGGCCATGGCGCGCTTCCCCGATCTCGACGGCCTGTTCTGCACCAACGACGACCTGGCGGTGGGGGCCCTGCTGCAATGCCAGGCCAGGTGGATCCCGGTACCCCAGCAGGTGGCCATCGCCGGCAGCAACGCCCTCGACATCGGCCACGCCATGACCCCCAAGCTCGCCAGCATCGTCACCCCCCGCGAGACCATAGGTCGCGAAGCCGCCATCATGCTGCTGGCCCGCCTCGGCGGCCAGCCGCTGGCGACCAGGTGCAAGGACATCGGCTTCTCCCTCTATGAGGGGGAAAGCCTCGGCTGATCCCCGGCCATCATGGCGCGTTCGACCGCCATGATGGCGCCTTCTCCCCTCTCCCCTCGCCGCCCCCTGGCCTATGCTGGCTCCTCCATCCAACCTGTCAGGAGCAGACCATGCACCACACCGAACGATTGAAAGCCTGCCTGCAGCGCGTCATCTGCGATCCCGCCTTCCCCCTGGCGGAGCTCGACGCCTGGTTCACCCCCGACTACTGCCAGGAGGTGAACGGCGAGCGGCTCGACTACCCGGCGTTTCACCAGCACATCGCCACACTGCGCCGCCATCTGGCCGGGGCGAGCATCGAGTTTGTCGCCACCCTGGCGCAGGGGGAGCGGGTACACTCGACCCATGTGGTGCGGGCCACCCGCCAGGACGGCGGCACCCTGGTCTGCAAGGTAAGCGGCCTCTTCACCTTTCGCGGCGATCGGATCTGCCACACCGACGAGGTGACCTGTCTGCTGGCAGGAAGCAAGGAGGATGCAGATATCGGCTCGCGGCGCTGACTGCCGGCAACCCGCAGACACCGCCATGGCGGGCAGGAAGGCAGACGACGCGCCCTCAGGCCGCCGGTTCGCACCGGGCGAGGCGCTGGAGGGCGCGGGACAAGGCGCCGGGATCCTCGTAGCCAAGCCGATCGGCGATCTGGGCCAGCGTGAGCCCCCGGTGCTGCAACTGGCGCGCCCGTCCCAGCACCACCTGCTCCCGCCACTGGCGAAAGCTGCACCCCAGCTGCTGGAGGAAGAGCCGGTTGAGGGTGCGCACCGAGGCGCCGCAATCTGCCGCCAGCGCCGTCAGCGTCAGATGGATGGCGGGTGCCTGGCACACCCTGTCCAGCACCCGCAGCAGGCGCGGGTCCAGCGCCCCGGCGAGGGGAATGCGCGCCGCGAGCGGGTCGGCGCGCTCCAGCTCCTGGCCAAGCACCGTCAGATAGGCCCCTTTCACCTCCTCCTCGGCCAGCTCGGACAGGCGGGCGAAGAGGCCCGCCAGCAGTGGGCTGGCCTGCAAGGGGCCGAAGGCGGTACGGGCCGACGTCGGCACATAGAGGAGGGAGAGTCGGGAGCGGCGCAGCACGCGAAACTCGTGCTCCCACCCCGCCGGAATAAAGCAGATCTGGCCCGCCACCAGCAGTTCTCCCTCCCCTCGCCCCGTGATGATGCCGCCCCCGTCCTGCAGATAGCAGTATTGGGCATGGGGGTGGCAGTGCAGCGCGGTGAAGTGCCCTTGCGGGTAGGATGGATGCAGACAGGACATGAAGGCTCCAGGGGAGAGGGGCGGCCCCCGACCTTAAGCCAGGGCGAGGCCGGAAGCAAACGGCCCACCCCCTCCGGGGGCGGAAAAACAGCAGGCCACCCGGGGGTGGCCTGTTTAATTTTTCTAAACGATATTTGCTTAGCGTTTAACCAATTCAACCGCTTCCCGGGAGAGGCGGGTCACCTCCTCCCAGTTGCCGCTCTTGACGGCGTCTGCCGGCAGCATCCAGGAGCCGCCGACGGTGGCCACACATTTCAGTGCCAGGTAGTCGGCCACGTTTTTCGGTCCGATGCCGCCGGTGGGGCAGAACTTCACCTGGGGCAGAGGCGCCGCGATGGCGGAGAGTGCCTTGGTGCCGCCGTTCGCCTCGGCCGGGAAGAATTTGAGGTGGTCGTAGCCCGCTTCCAGCGCCTGCATCACCTCGGACGGGGTGGCCACCCCCGGGATCAGCGGCGCCGTGCTCTTGGCCGCGTGGGCCAGCAGGGCCGGGGTCATGCCCGGGGAGATGACGAAGCGGGCACCGGCAGCGACGGCGGCATCAAACTGCGCGCAGTTGAGCACGGTACCGGCACCGACCATGGCATCCGGCATCGCCTTGGCGATGAGGGCGATGGCGTCCAGCGCCACCGGGGTGCGCAGGGTGATCTCGAACACCGAGATGCCGCCATCCAGCAGGGCCTTGGCCATGGGCAGGGCCTGCTCCAGGTCGTTGATGACCATCACGGGTACCAGGGGGGAGGCGGCAAACACCTCGGCAGGGGTCACTTTCCAGTTCTGCATAGCTCTTCCTTAGTCAAAGATGGTGGCGCCGCACTCGGCGCTCGATACCGCGCGACGCATCACGCTGAACAGTTCACGGCCCCACCCCTCTTGTTCCAGGGTGAGGTCGATCTCGGCCTGGGTACGGCCACTCAAATCGGTCAGGCAGTCGAGGCGGCCGGACTCGGCATCCACCCGCAGCAGGTCGCCATCGGCGAGCAGGCCGATGGCCCCGCCGTGCAGCGCTTCCGGGGTGACGTGGATGGCGGCCGGGATCTTGCCGGAGGCACCGGAGAGGCGACCATCGGTGACCAGGGCCACCTTGTGACCCGCCTTCTGCAGGTTGCCAAGCACCGGCATCAGCTTGTGCAGCTCCGGCATGCCGTTGGCGGCCGGACCGTTGTGGCGCACCACGATGACGGTGTCCTGGTTCAGCTCACCGGCCTTGTAGGCCGCCTCCACCGCATGCTGGGAGGAGAAGACCCGGGCCGGGGCCTCGATGACCCGATACTCGGGCGCGACGGCGGAAACCTTGACCACGGCGCGGCCCAGGTTGCCCGCCAGCAGCTTGGTGCCGCCGGTGGCCTGGAACTCGCTGCCAGAGGGAGAAAGCACGCTCGGATCCGCGCTCTCGCCCACCGGTTGCCACACCAGCTTGCCATCCACCAGTGCCGGACGGCTGAAGTAGTCCTGCATCTCGCCGAAGACCGGGGTGGCATCCATGTGGATCAGCCCCTCTTCGGCCAGACGACGCATCAGGCCGGGCACGCCCCCCGCCTGTTCGAAGGCGTTGACGTCCGCCGGGCCGTTCGGGTACATGCGCACCAGGAGCGGCACCACGTCGGAGAGATCGCTCAGGTCGTCCCAGGTCAGCTCCAGCCCGGCGGCGCGGGCCAGCGCCACCATGTGAATGCTGTGGTTGGTGCTGCCGCCGGAGGCGAGCAGGGCCACCAGGCCGTTGACCAGGGCGCGCTCGTCGATCACCGCACTCAGGGGGCGATAGGCCGGGGAGCCCGGGATCATGGCGCTGATGCGGCGGGCCGCTTCCTCGGTGAGGGCGTGGCGCAGCTCGCTGTGCGGATGCACGAAGGCGGAGCCCGGCAGCATCAGGCCCATGGCTTCGAACACCAGCTGGTTCGTGTTGGCGGTGCCGTAGAAGGTGCAGGTGCCCGCCGCGTGGTAGGCGCCGCACTCCATCTTGAGCAGGGCGTCGCGGCCCACTTCACCGGCAGCGTACTGCTGGCGCACCTTCACCTTCTCGTCGTTGCTGATGCCGCTCGCCATGGGGCCGGCAGGCACGAAGGCGGTGGGCAGGTGGGCGTGGGAAAGCGCCCCCATGATCTGGCCCGGGGCAATCTTGTCGCAGATGCCGAGCAGCAGGGTGGCGTCGAAGGTGTTGTGGGAGAGGGAGACCGCGGTGGCCTGGGCGATGAGGTCCCGGGAGAAGAGGGACATGTCCATCCCCGGCTGACCCTGGGTCACGCCGTCGCACATGGCGGGCACGCCGCCGGCGACCTGGGCGCTGTGGCCGAGCTCGGCCAAGGCGCCCTTGATGATGTCCGGGTAGCCCTGATAGGGCTGATGGGCACTCAGCATGTCGTTGTAGGCGGTGACGATGGCCACGTTGGCGCGGGTCATGTCGAGGATCCGCCCCTTCTCGTCACAGCTCGAGGCGGCCACGGCGTGGGCCAGGTTGCCGCAGGAGAGGGAGGCGCGGGTCTTGCCCTGATCGGCCTGGCGCTGGATGCGGGCCAGGAAGCGGGCACGGCGGGCGGTGCTGCGCTCGCGGATGCGGTTGGTCACCTGGGTGATCACGGGATGGGTCATAGCTTTCTCTCCAACTCTATATACGGGCGCGGTCGGCCGCAGCCGGGCGCGCGACATGGCTCATTGCGCCTGCGTCAGCGCGGTGACGGCACGGTCGACCACCTGTTCGAAGGTCCCGTCGATATCGATGCGAAACACGCCGGGCTCGCCATCCGGTCGCTCCAGGGTATCAAACTGGCTTTGTACCATGGCTTCGCGCATGAAGTGGCCCTGCCGTGCCCGCATCCGTTCGAGAATGAGGGACTGGCTGCCATCCAGAAACAGGAAACTCACCGAGTCGTTGCCCTCGCGGATCTGGTCGCGGTACTGCTTCTTGAGGGCCGAGCAGACGATGACGCCGAGCTCGTTCTTGCGCTCCAGGCTGTAGGCCGCATCGCGGATCCGCTCCAGCCAGGGGGCCCTGTCTTCGTCGTTGAGCGGGTTGCCCGCCGCCATCTTCTGGATGTTCGCGCGAGGGTGCAGATCATCGCCGTCGATGAACTTGGCCCCCAGGGCATTGGCCACCTTGAGGCCGATGCTGGACTTGCCGCTGCCACACACACCCATCACGATAATGCACTTGCCCGCCATTATTTGACCTCTCTCTCACTTTTCAAAAAACGTTCGCCTGATGGGTTCTAAGCTACCACGTTACCGGTAACATGTTACCGGTAACGTTTCGCAATGTGAAGTGCAGCACAGAAATGTGCAGAACAACAACTAGAACCATTTGAGGACAATTTTATGGACGGAGCAATGAACACACCCGATGTCGCCTATCTGCTCTCGGTAGCGGGCGGAGCCATTGTCATGTTGCTGGTGCTGATCATGCGATTCAAGGTACATGCCTTCGTGGCATTGACCCTGGTCAGCATGCTGACGGCCCTGGCCACCGGGGTCACCTATGACCAGGTGATCCCCACCATGCTGACCGGTTTCGGCGGCACCCTGGCCTCGGTCGCGCTGCTGGTCGGCCTCGGCGCCATGATAGGCCGGATCCTGGAGATGACGGGGGGCGCCAAGGTACTGGCCGATACCCTGATCAACCGCTTCGGCTCCCACCGCGCCCCCTTCGCACTGGGTGTGGCCTCCCTGCTGTTCGGCTTCCCGATCTTCTTCGACGCCGGCCTCATCGTCATGCTGCCCATCATCTTCAGCGTGGCGAAGCAGTTCGGCGGCTCCGTCCTCAAGTATGCCCTGCCCTCCGCCGGCGCCTTTGCGGTGATGCACGCCTTCCTGCCGCCCCACCCGGGCCCGGTGGCCGCCAGCGAGCTGCTGGGTGCCAACATCGGTCTGCTCACCATCGTGGGCCTGCTGGTCGCGCTGCCCACCTGGTATCTGGGTGCCTACCTGTTCGGGCTCTGGTCCGGCAAGAAGTTTGAGCTGCCCCTGCCCCCGAGCTTCACTGCCAGCGCCGAGCAGCTCTCCGACAAGGCGCCGAGCTTCGGCCAGGTGATCTCCATCCTGCTGCTGCCGCTGGTGCTCATCTTCATGGATACCGGCCTCAATACCCTGGGCGTCATGGGCGTCATCGACAAGGGTGCGGACTGGGTCAACGTGCTGCGCATGGTCGGCAAGACCCCGGTCGCCCTGCTCATCACTGTGCTGTACGCCCTCTGGATGTTCCGCCAGAGCCAGGGCAAGGTGCAGCTCGAGAAGTTCTGCAACGACGCCCTGGCCCCGGTCTGCGCCGTCATCCTGGTCACCGGTGCCGGCGGCATGTTCGGCGGCGTATTGCGGGCGAGCGGCATCGGCACCGCGCTGGCCGACGTGCTCTCCGATACCGGCATGCCGGTGATCCTCGCGGCCTTCCTGGTATCCGCCGCGCTGCGGGTTGCCCAGGGTTCCGCCACCGTGGCCCTGACCACCACCGCCGCCCTGATGGCGCCGACCGTGGCCGCCACCACCGGCCTGAGCGAGCTGGACCTGACCTTCATCGTCATCGCCATCGCCGGGGGGGCCACCGTGCTCTCCCACTTCAATGACTCCGGCTTCTGGCTGGTCAGCCGCTTCCTCAACATGGACGAGAAGACCACCCTCAAGACCTGGACCGTGATGGAGACCCTGCTCGGCACCATCGCCTTCCTCATCGTGGCCACGGCCAGCGCCATCCTCTGACGGAAACACATCGGGGCCGCATCCGTCGGCCCCGATGTGATATTGCACCGACTTTTTACGGATTCTTGCTTGGGCCCATCGCCACAGATTGCTAGAATTGCCTATTCTTCGCCCCGAGTGGAACGCTTCATCCCGTGATTTCAGGCTTCTCTATGCATTCATCGGCACATTATCGACAGTTGCTGACCCGCTTACCCCAGATCGCGGTCGCCGCGGATCAGTTCCAGATACTCAGCAGCGCCAAAGACTTCAAGAGCCGGATCCTGTCGCTCATCGCCCATGCGACCCAGCGCATCTATCTGATCGCGCTCTATCTGCAGGATGACGAGGCGGGACGGGAGATCCTCTCCGCCCTCTATGCCGCCAAGCAGCGCAATCCCTCTCTCGACATCAAGGTGTTCGTCGACTTCCACCGCGCCCAGCGCGGCCTGATCGGCAAGGGCAAGCAGGGGGGCAACCACCTGATGTACCAGGCCATGGCCGCCAGCCACCAACACCAGATCGAGATCTACGGCGTGCCGGTCAAGGGCCGCGAGCTGCTCGGGGTGCTGCACCTCAAGGGCTTCATCTTCGACGACACCCTGCTTTACTCCGGCGCCAGCCTCAACGACATCTACCTGCACCAGCAGGAGCGCTACCGCTTCGATCGCTATCACCAGATCCACAGCCCGGCACTGACCCGCAGCATGGTCAACTACGTGGATGACGTCTTCCTCGGCAGCGAGGCCGTCCAGCGACTGGATCGCACCGGCATCCCCGGCGCCAAGCAGCTCAAGGGACCGATCCGCCGCTTCAAGCAGCGCCTGCGCCTCTGCCAGTACCGCTTCGAGAGCATCCAGCCCAACGATCGGGAGATCGCCGTGACCCCCATGGTGGGCCTGGGCAAGCGGGGCAACCAGCTCAACCGGATGATCCGCAACCTGGTGCGGGCCACCGAGCGGGAGATCTTCATCTGCACCCCCTACTTCAACCCCCCCAAGGAGTTGAACAAGGACGTGGAGGCACTGCTCAAACGCGGCTGCAAGGTGACCATCGTCGTGGGCGACAAGACCGCCAACGACTTCTTCATCCCCCCGGAGGAGAAGTTTTCCACCATCGGCGGTCTGCCCTATCTCTACGAGACCAACCTGCGCAAGTTTGCCGAGCGCAACCAGCACTACATCGACAACGGCCGGCTCAACCTCATGCTCTGGTGCTGCGAGAAGAACTCCTATCACCTCAAGGGGATCTTCGTGGATGAGGAGTGGGCCCTGCTCACCGGCAACAACCTCAATCCCCGAGCCTGGGCGCTGGATCTGGAGAACGGCCTGCTGGTACACGACCAGCACCATCACCTGCGCGAGCAGTTCAGTGCGGAGCGGGAGAACATCCTGGCCCACACCCGCCGCATCAGTCACTTCGATCAGATAGAGCAGATCAAGGATTACCCAGATCAGGTGCGCAAGCTGCTGGCCCGGATCCACAGGGTCAAGGCTCACCTCCTGCTCAAGCGCATCATCTGACCGCCAGGGCGCCCCGTCAGTGAAAAGGCCTGCCGTTTCCGGCAGGCCTTTTTCATGGATGACCCTCCCCCCGCTCCCTTGCCCACCAGCCCGGAACGGCACAACGCGGCTTGCATCGAGGCCGCAACAACCCCTATCATCTGGACATATTTACAGTGTTTTCGGGCATCTAATTGATGAAATTGGATAAAATCTCCCTCGACAGCCTCAAGGGTGTCGGCAGCAAGATGCTGGAGAAACTCGAGCGGCTGGGACTGGCCACGGTACAGGACCTGCTGTTCCACCTCCCCCTGCGCTACGAGGACCGCACCCAGGTCTGGCCCATCGGTGATCTGCCGCCCGGCCTGCACGGTGCCGTCGAGGGCGAGATCCAGGGCACCCAGCTGGTGATGGGGCGCCGCCGCATGCTGGTGTGCCGTATCAGCGACGGCACCGGCAGCCTGACCCTGCGCTTCTTCAATTTCACCGCTGCCCAGAAAAACAGCCTGGCCCAGGGCCGCCTTATCCGCTGCTTTGGCGAGACACGTCCCGGCAAGTACGGCCTGGAGATGGCCCACCCCGAGTACAAGCTGCTCGGCGAGGAGCAGGCCGGCCAGACCGAAGAGGCCCTCACCCCCGTCTACCCCACCACAGAGGGGCTGCGCCAGCTCACCCTGCGCAGCCTCACGGATCAGGCCCTGGCCCAGCTCGACCTCTACGGGGTCGAGGAGCTGCTGCCTGCCGGCCTCTATCCCCAGCAGATCGATCTTGCCGCCGCCCTGAAGCTGCTGCACCGCCCGCCTCCCTCGGTGGCGCTGGCCCTGCTCGAGAGCGGCCAGCACCCGGCACAGCAGCGGCTCGTACTGGAAGAGCTGCTGGCCCACAACCTCTCGGTCTTGAAGGTGCGGGCCCAGGCACAGACCCAACTGGCCCGTGCCCTCAAGCCCGCTCCCGAGCTGGTCCGGCAGCTGCTCGGCGCCCTGCCGTTCACCCCCACCGGTGCCCAGAGCCGGGTGGTGGCGGAGATAGCCAGGGATCTGCAACAGAGCCACCCCATGATGCGCCTGGTCCAGGGGGACGTGGGCTCAGGTAAAACGCTGGTCGCTGCACTGGCCGCCCTGCAGGCCATCGGCAACGGCTGCCAGGTGGGGCTGATGGCCCCGACCGAGCTGCTGGCCGAACAGCACGCCATCAACTTCGCCAGGTGGCTGGAACCGCTCGGCATCAAGGTCGGCTGGCTGGCGGGCAAGCAGAAGGGCAAGGCGCGGGAAGAGGCGCTAGCCGCCATCGCGGACGGCAGCGTCAAGATGGTGGTGGGCACCCACGCCATCTTCCAGGAGCAAGTGGTGTTCCAGCGTCTGGCCCTGGTCATCATCGATGAACAGCACAGGTTCGGCGTGCATCAGCGCCTCGCCCTGCGAGAAAAAGGAGAGCGGGAAGGGGTGCATCCCCACCAGCTCATCATGACCGCCACCCCCATCCCCCGCACCCTGGCGATGACCGCCTATGCGGACCTCGACACCTCCATCATCGACGAGCTGCCGCCGGGCCGCACTCCCATTACCACGGTCGCCCTGCCGGACAGTCGCCGCCAGGATGTGATCGAGCGGGTGAGGCTCGCCTGCGAGGAGGGCAAGCAGGCCTACTGGGTCTGCACCCTGATCGAGGAGTCGGAGGTGCTGGAGTGCCAGGCCGCCGAAGACACTGCCGCCGAGCTGCAAACCCTGCTGCCCGGCCTGCACATCGGCCTGGTACACGGCCGGATGCGCCCCGTCGAGAAACAGCGGGTGATGGAGGAGTTCAAGGCGGGCATACTGCAACTGCTGGTCGCCACCACCGTCATCGAGGTGGGGGTGGATGTGCCCAATGCCAGCCTGATGATCATCGAAAACCCGGAGCGACTGGGGCTGGCCCAGTTGCACCAGCTGCGCGGCCGGGTCGGGCGGGGGTCGGTGGCCTCTCACTGCGTGCTGCTCTATCATGCCCCCTTGTCCAAGACCGCCCAGAGCCGCCTCGGGGTACTGCGGGAGACCAATGACGGCTTTCTCATCGCCCAGCGAGATCTGGAACTGCGCGGCCCAGGCGAGCTGCTCGGTACCCGCCAGACCGGTCTGGCCGATCTCAAGATCGCCGATCTGGTGCGCGACCAGCCGCTCATCCCTCAGGTGCAGAAGATGGCGCGTTTCCTGATGGACAAACACCCGGCTCATGTCGAGCCCCTGATCCGCCGCTGGCTGGGCCTGCGGGACCACTACTCCAATGCTTGACCAAGGCAGATGCAGAAGAGGGTCACCTTGCCTGATGGATAAACACACGAGCCATGTCGAGCCCCTGATCCGCCGCTGGCTGGGCCTGCGAGACCACTACTCCAATGCTTGACCAAGGCAGATGCAGAAGAGGGTCACCTTGCCTGATGAATAAACACCCGAGCCATGTCGAACCCTTGATACGATGCTGGCTCGGTCTACGGGATCACTACTCGAATGCCTGACCAAGCAACAGAAACAGGAGGAAAGCACTGATGAATTCCTGGCTGCGCGGCCTGCTCTACACCTTTGCCTTCCTGCTGCTCTTTGTCTGGGTCGGTCTCGGCCTGTTCGATGCCGAGCGCGCCAAAGGCCCCATCGCCAACTGGCTCAGCCAGCAGACCGGGGTGCCCGTCACCATAGGCCGGCTGGTGTTCAATCCGCTGCACCCCTACACCCTGCTGGCGGAACAGGTGCGCTATGGGGATGCGGTACAGCTGGAAAAACTCTATCTGGAGATCGAGCACATCGACTGGTTGAACCGGGACGTGCGCATCGCCCACCTGGACCTCATCCGTCCCGTCATCAAGCTGCCGCTCCCCAACCAGTTGCCAAGCCTGCCGGTTCACTCCCTCACCATCAGCGACAGCACCATCGACAACCTGAGCCTGCAGAGCGAGGCCCTGACCCTGCGCGGCCTCAGTGCGTCCCTGAGTGACTGGGAACTGATCGACCCGAGACGCCAGCCCCAGGCCAACCTCACCCTGGGCATCAACCAGCTGGAGACCCCCATGTTCACCCTGGCCCGTCTCAGCCTCAAGGGGCGGCTGGAGGGGCAGGTGCTCAGCACCGACAGACTGAGCACCAACCTGTTCGACGGCCTGCTCGAGACCGGCATGGTGCTGAACTGGCCAGAGCGCAGCCTGCAACTGCACGATCTCAAGGCCCGCGCCATGCGCCTCGAGCTTGGTGACATTCCCCCTGGCGAGCTCCCCCTGCGCCGCATCACCCTGGACAGGGGTCAGCTTGCCCAGATGAGCATCAATGCCATCGATCAGGAGCTCTCCCTCAACAACTTCAACGGCCAGCTCACCGCCTTCGACTGGCAGGCGGGCAGCCAGCCCAGCGGCTATCTGGCGGGCACCCTGGGCGACATGGGCCGCGGCCTGTTCCAGCTTGAGGCCGTCGAGGGCAAGCTCGCCTTCTCCCCCCGGCAGCTGGATGCCGAGCTGCGAGGCAAGGCATACGAAGGGGAGTTCAACGTCGAGCTGGCTCTCGACACCCAGCAGCAGAAGCTCACCCTGAAGGATCTGGCCCTGAGCGGCATGGACATCAGTTTGCCCCAGGGGTGGTGGCAGGATTGGCAGGGCTGGCGCCCGCAACAGATCGACATCCGCAAACTGGCCTTCGACAAGCTCAAGGTGCTCTCTTTCGACGACACCCTGCCCCTCTCCCTGACCGGCTGGCAACTCTACCTGAACGATCTCGCCCTGCGGGGCAACCAGCCAGGCCCCCTGCTGGGACGTGCCCGCATCGAGAGCAAGTGGTTCGAGCTGGTGTGGGACGGTCTCAGTGCTCGCAACGGCACCCTGGATGGCGAGCTGACCCCCAGCTCCTGGCAGCTCAACACCCTCGCCACCTCCCTGCCCGACGAGGGCTCCCTCAACCTGAGCGGCCAGTGGGGCAGGACGCCCGGGCAGGAGAGCCGCCTGCAGTTGCAGGGCAAGCAGCTGGATCTGGAGCAGTGGGGCAAGTTGCTGCACTCCCCCGTCTCCTTCGCGGGCAAGGTGGATCTGGCGGCAGATCTGCAAGCCGACCTCAACGGGCAGCCCGGCGAGCAGACGGCCAACTGGCGCCGGACCCTTCAGGGCAGCCTGAGCCTGGAGAGCAAGGATCCCTTCTGGGACAAGGTCGGCATCGACCCCCTGCTGGATGACTGGTTCAGGGAGCAGACCCCCCCCGATCTGACACCGCAGACGCTGTGGCAGGCGATGCAACGCGGAGACACCCCCTTCTATCAGATCAGGCTGGATGCCAGGGCGGAGCAGGGCAAGGTGCGGATCGAGCAAGGTGGCGCCTCCACCATCACCCACCTGCTGGCGCTGCAAGGTGGTGTCGACCTGGCCGCAGACCAGTGGCAGCTCGACCTCGGGGTCCTGAACAAGGGGCGCTGCGCCGAGCTGCTCGCCCGCTGGCGCGGCCCCCTCAATGCGCCCGACCTGGGCTGGAGTTTCCCCACGGGACAGGACGCCTGTGGCTGGGAGGCGGGTGTGCGCTACCCCGCCCAGGGACGAAGCGGCCCGCTCTGGCGCCCACGGCCACCCGCCGCCCAATAACGAACAAGGCCTCGCGAAGAGGCCTTGTTGCTGTGAACATCAGGGATCAGCGTGCGCCGCGCTTGATGGGCAGTACCACATACTGACCGACAAACTCCACCGCCAGCTTGCGGCCGCTGAACAGCTGCACCCGCAGGCTGAATTTGGCGGACTCTCCGCCCCTCAGCGGCTCGAGCACGGCGGGCATGCCCTCCCGGGCCACCCGCGCCTCCGGCTCTTCGCTCACCGGGCGGTAATACTTGATGTTGCCCTCAGCCAGCACGGTATCGCCTCCCAACCCTGCCTCCTTGAGCTGCAACCAGATGAGGCCCCAGCCCGCCAGCACGCACTGGCTGTAAATGCTGCCGGCAAACATGGTGTCGTGGACGTTGAGATTGGCCGCCAGGTTGGCCTTGAGGTGGAAGGTCTGGCCATCGTAGTGGGTGATGTGCACCCCCATCTTCTCGCTGATGGGAATACCCCGCGACCAGCGGGTGGTGAGATCCTGGCACCACTCCGGGCGGTACTGGATGGTCTGCATGGGACTCAGGGACTTGATCATCTGGCGGTGAGGGATGCGGCCGAAGGAGACGGGGCCTTCCCCTACCTCGAGGAAGCCACAGCGGCGATAGAACTCCACCGCCTCCTGGCGGGCGTTCATCACCAGCCGTTTCACCTTCTCGTCGCGGGCAAGCTGTTCGAGATCCTCCACCATGCGGGCGCCCAGCCCCTGGCCGCGAAATTCGGGTCGCAGCGCCATAAAGCGGATCTGGGCTTCATCGCCGCCCACAAAGAGGCGACCCACGGCGATGGGCGTTCCGTCGGGTGCGAGCATCAGCCGGTGAATGGCGACGGTATCGTACTCGTCACGCTCGGAGCCAAGGGGCAGATTGAAGGGTTTGCGCAGTAGTTCCCAGCGCAACTGATAGTAAGCATCCAGCTCCGCTGGTGTTTCTGGGGTGACTACCCGGTACATAAAGCGATCCTTGAGTGTGCGCCGACTGGCAGATGGAAGGACTGACGCAACCATTTCTCCCGGCGCAGCCTGTAGTAGGTATCCAGCTCGGCTGCCGTTTTGGGGGGGACCACCCGGTACATAACAACATCCTTGAGTTACACTGGTCGAAAGCCATCTTGCCGTGCAAATTCATGGACTTCAATCTGCAAGCGTACCAAGCCGATCACTTATTGCACCTCAGTGCCAAACCCGAACGCCGCGTTTCGGTGCTTGAAAATGCCCGTCATCGCTGGCTGGAAATGGACGGCGTGGTGCAATCCGCCATGAGCCTCCACCAACCGGCCCGCCTCTGTCTGCCTCATCAACGGAGCATCGCGGAGCAGTTGCCAAAGCAGGCAAGCAGGATCCTGGAGCTGGGGCTGGGCGGAGGGGATCTCACCCGTCACCTGGCGGCACGCTGGCCCGATGCCCACCACGACTGCGTGGATCTGGATGCCGAGATCCTCACCCTGTTCCAGCAATTCTTTCTCCCCTCATCAGGGGGCTCGCCTCGGCTGCATCACGCCGATGCGCTGCACTTCCTGCACCAGAGCCAGGAGATCTACGATCTGGTGCTGCTGGATTTGTTCAGCCAGGACGGCAACCCCCTGCTGCTGTTCCAGGCCCCGCTCTATCAGGCGCTGGCCAGCCGCCTGAGCGGTACCCTCATCATCAATCTGCTGCCCCGCACCCGGCTCGAACAGGCACAGGCTCTGCGACTGGCAGAGGAGTGGATAGGCCCGACCCACGTCCACGACGTGCCCGGCTACCGCAACGTCATCCTGCACGCGACCCGTCAGCTTAGCCTGGGCGGGCGAGCACCGGCAGGGTGAAGAACCTGCGAAGTGTGCAGGCATCGCGTCCTACCCTCCGGTGAGTCCTGACCTGCCTGCCACCCTTATACCTGCAGCCAGAAGGTGACGGGGCCGTCGTTGAGCAGCCTGACCTTCATGTCGGCGGCGAAGCGGCCGGTTTCGGTCGGCACGCCGCTCTCCCTGGCGCGGGCCACGAAGTACTCATAGAGTCGCTCGGCATCTGCGGGATGGGCGCCACCGGAAAAGCTGGGTCTCATCCCCTTGCCGGTATCCGCCGCCAGGGTAAACTGGGAGACCACCAGCAGGCTGCCACCCACCTGACTCATGTTGAGGTTCATCTTGCCGTTCTCGTCAGAGAAGATGCGATAGCCGCTCACCTTGTGCAGCAGCTTGTCGGCTTTGGCCTCGTCATCCCCCTGCTCCACCCCGAGCAGCACCAGCAACCCCTGGCCGATGGCCCCGGTCACCTCTCCCTCTACCGTTACGCTGGCCTCGCTGACCCGCTGAATCAGTGCAATCACATCCCTCTCCTCTCAAAACAGCACGACCGCCCATCCTGCGGGATGAGCGGTCGTCGATGCTACCAATAATTGCCCTGCCCGGGCCAACGTCTTTGTGCCGGGATCCGGTGTGATGGCCGGCCGGCGTCAGGCCAGCTCCTCTGCACCGGGCTTCTCGTACTCCCCGAGGCAGGCGGTGGTCTCGGCCCCCAGCAACACCACCAGCCAGCTCAGATACACCCAGACGAACAGGATGGGAATGGTCGCCAGGGCGCCATAGATGGCCTGGTAGGAGGGGAAATTGGTGATGTAGATGGCAAAGCCGCGCTTGGCCAGCTCGAACAGGGTGGCCGCCACCAGGGCACCGATGAAGGCGTGGGTCAGCCGCACGCGGCAGTTGGGCACCACGGTATAGATCAGCAGGAAGGTGAGCACGGAGAAGAGGAACGGCAGGCTGCGCAGCAGCAGATAGCCGATACCGAACAGGCTGTCAGCCGCGAACAACCTGAGCGAGAGAATGTAGGAGGAGATGGCGATGCTGGCACCGATGAGCACGGGGCCTAGGGTCAGGATCATCCAGTACATGGCGAATGCCTGGGCCAAGGGCCGGCTTCGGGTGGACCGCCAGATGTAGTTGAGGTTCTTGTCGATGGCCGAGATGAGCATCAGGGCCACCACGATCAGGGCACCGATACCGACGGCCGTTGTGTTGGTGGCGTTGGCCACGAAGCCATCGATGTACTCCTTGAGCATCTCGCCGGCGGTGGGGACGAAGTTGTGATAGACGAACTGCTCCATCGCCTGCTTCAGGCTCTGGAACACCGGAAAGGCCGACATCATGCCGAACACCACGGCGATCATGGGCACCAGGGAGAGCAGAGTGACATAGGCCAGGTAACCGGCGGTCACCGTCAATCTGTCCTGCTGGAAGCGGCCCCAGACAAACTGGGCGAAGTGGGCACCATCGTGGCGCAAGAAGGAGAGTGCATGGGCCAGACGGCCGCGGATCTGCTGCTGCATCTTGTTTCTCGTAAGCGTGATCATGCAGACATTGTGTCAGATAGGGTGGTCATTTGGCCACCCGCAGACCGGCCGGATGCGCCTCCATCGGGCTCAGGCACCATGCGCCCTCATGTCGAGCCCATAAAAAAAGAGGCCATAAGGCCTCTCTTTGGTCTGTCGATGAACAGCTATCGATCAAGCACGACCAGCACGCTTGCGATCCATCTCGGTCAGCAGTTTCTTGCGGATACGGATGGCTTTCGGGGTGATCTCGACCAGCTCGTCGTTGTCGATGAACTCGAGAGCCTGCTCCAGGGTCATGCGGATCGGCGGAGTCAGCACCTGGGCTTCGTCGGTACCGGAGGCACGCATGTTGGTCAGCTGCTTGCCTTTCAGGCAGTTGACGGTCAGGTCGTTGGAGCGGGAGTGGATCCCGATCACCTGACCTTCGTACACTTCGGTCGCGTGACCGATGAACAGACGACCGCGGTCTTGCAGACCGAACAGGGCGAAGGTCAGGGCCTTGCCGGTGGCGTTGGAGATCAGCACGCCGTTCTGACGCTCACCGATGCTGCCACCCTTGTGCGGACCGTAGTGGTCGAAGGTGTGATACAGCAGACCGGTACCAGAGGTCATGGTCAGGAACTCGGTCTGGAAGCCGATCAGGCCACGGCTCGGGATGATGAAGTCCAGACGGACGCGACCCTTGCCATCCGGGGTCATGTTGGTCATCTCGCCTTTACGCAGACCGAGCTGCTCCATCACGGAACCCTGATGCGCTTCTTCCACGTCCACAGTAACGGTTTCGAACGGTTCTTGCAGTTCGCCGTCCACGGTACGCAGGATAACTTCCGGACGGGATACCGCCAGTTCGTAACCTTCGCGACGCATGTTTTCGATCAGGATGGAGAGGTGCAGTTCACCACGGCCGGAGACGCGGAACTTGTCCGGATCTTCGGTCTCTTCCACGCGCAGGGCCACGTTGTGGACCAGTTCCTGGTTCAGACGCTCCAGAATGTTGCGGGAGGTGACGAACTTGCCTTCTTTACCGGCGAACGGCGAGGTGTTGACCTGGAAGGTCATGTTCACGGTCGGCTCGTCAACGGAGAGCGGCGGCAGGGCTTCGACGGCACTGTTGTCACAGATGGTGTCGGAGATCTTCAGCTCGCCCAGACCGGTGATGGCGATGATGTCGCCCGCTTGCGCGTCGGTCACTTCGGTACGGGACAGGCCCAGGTAGCCCAGCACCTGACCGACCTTGCCGGTACGCGGTTTGCCGTTGGCACTGACGATGGTGACCTGCTGGTTGGTCTTGACGCGACCACGAGTGATGCGGCCGATACCGATGACGCCCACGTAGGAGTTGTAGTCCAGCTGGGAGATTTGCATCTGGAAGGCACCGTCAACGTCGCCCTTCGGGGCTTCCACGTTGTCGACGATGGCCTGGAACAGGGGTTCCATGTTCTCGGACGGGACGTCCTGATCCAGGGTGGCCCAACCGTTCAGTGCAGAGGCGTAAACAACCTTGAAGTCCAGTTGCTCATCGGTGGCACCCAGGTTGTCGAACAGATCGAAGACCTGATCCATTACCCAGTCAGGACGAGCACCCGGACGGTCGATCTTGTTGATGACCACGATGGGCTTCAGACCCTGGGCGAACGCCTTCTGGGTCACGAAACGGGTCTGCGGCATCGGGCCGTCAACGGCGTCGACCAGCAGCAGCACAGAGTCAACCATGGAGAGTACGCGCTCAACTTCACCACCGAAGTCGGCGTGACCCGGGGTATCCACGATGTTGATGCGATAGTCGTTCCAGCGGATCGCAGTGTTCTTGGCGAGAATGGTGATGCCACGTTCCCGTTCCAGATCATTGGAGTCCATGATCCGTTCCTGACCTTCGCTGGTGCGATCCAGAGTGCCGGATTGCTGCAGCAGCTTATCAACCAGAGTCGTTTTGCCGTGGTCAACATGCGCAATAATCGCAATATTGCGTAAATTCTCTAACATTCTCGCCTCAAATCACCGGGTAAAATTGGGCGCTAATTGTACTCTCGCCTTTGTGATCTGCCTAGCAGAATTGCAACACATTCACACACAACAAAGGATCAGGATCATGGACCCCGCGGCAAAAGGCTGCTTAGATGGCCTGGATACGCTGGCGCACCATCTCGGTGCACCAAAACGATCCAAGGTTGCACCACTTTAATGCAGCAACCGGCATGAGAACGGGTTTCTCGACAGCCTGAAACGGTGCAAGTGCCCTGAAATCAAGCTGTCACAAACTTGGCACGATACTGGCTTATGTGAATGTGACGACGCATTCACCCAAAGAGTTTTAACACCGGAGGTTACTTAGCATGTCAGCCCAGAACGTTTTGGCCCTGATCCAGGAACACGAAGTCAAGTTTGTTGATCTGCGTTTTACCGACACCAAGGGTAAAGAGCAGCACGTATCCATCCCTTCCCACCAGGTTGACGAAGACTTCTTCGAAGACGGCAAGATGTTCGATGGTTCCTCCATCGGCGGCTGGAAGGGCATCAACGAGTCTGACATGGTGCTGATGCCGGACCCGGCTTCCGCCAAACTGGACCCGTTCACCGAAGAGACCACTCTGAACATCGTCTGTGACGTGCTTGAACCCGCCACCATGCAAGGCTATGACCGTGATCCGCGCTCCATCGCCAAGCGTGCCGAAGATTTCCTGAAGTCCAGCGGCATCGCTGACACCGTGCTGTTCGGGCCGGAGCCGGAATTCTTCATGTTCGACAACATCACCTTCTCCAACACCATGGGCCACAGCTTCGTGAAGATCGAATCCGAAGAAGCTGCCTGGAACTCCGGTACCGACTACGAGCACGGCAACAAGGGTCACCGTCCGTTCGTCAAGGGTGGTTACTTCCCGGTTGCCCCGGTTGACTCCTCCCAGGACATCCGTGCCGCCATGTGCCTGGTGCTGGAAGAGATGGGCCAGGTCGTCGAAGCTCACCACCACGAAGTGGCGACTGCCGGTCAGAACGAGATCGCAACCCGCTTCAACACCCTCACCCTGAAGGCTGACGAAGTGCAGGTCCTGAAGTACGTGATCCACAACGTGGCCCACGCCTACAACAAGACCGTCACCTTCATGCCGAAACCCATGTTTGGCGACAACGGCTCCGGCATGCACTGCCACCAGTCCCTGGCCAAAGACGGCGTCAACCTGTTCGCAGGCGACCTGTATGGCGGTCTGTCCGAGATGGCACTGCACTACATCGGCGGCATCATCAAGCACGCCAAGGCCATCAACGCCTTCGCCAACCCGACCACCAACTCCTACAAGCGTCTGGTGCCGGGCTATGAAGCACCGGTCATGCTGGCCTACTCCGCCCGCAACCGCTCTGCCTCCATCCGTATCCCGGTCGTGCCGAGCCCGAAAGCCCGCCGCATCGAAGTACGCTTCCCGGATCCGGCTGCCAACCCGTACCTGGCCTTCGCTGCCCAGCTGATGGCCGGTCTGGACGGTATCATCAACAAGATCCATCCGGGCGATGCCATGGACAAGAACCTGTACGATCTGCCGCCGGAAGAAGCCGCTGAAGTGCCGACCGTTGCCGGTTCCCTGGACGAAGCGCTGTCCGCACTGGATGCAGACCGTGAGTTCCTGACCCGTGGTGGCGTGTTCAGCGATGACTTCATCAACTCCTACCTGGAACTGAAACAGCAGGATGTTGACCGCGTGCGCATGACCCCGCACCCGCTGGAGTTCGAGCTGTACTACTCCGTCTAATCCGCTTTCCCATGACAAACCCGCCATCTGGCGGGTTTTTTTCATTCTGGCAACGGAAATACCGCCGAACGGGCACGATCATGCAGAAAGATGATCCCGTTCACGGAGCCGTACCACCCTCGGCTGTTCACACCCCGACCCCGTGGTTTTTCTCTGATAGGATTAAGGTGAACCCCGTCAAGGAGAGATGGATGAACACTGTACCCTGGCTGCTGAGCCTCCTGCTGATGGCCTCCTGTTCCGCACAGGCCGCCCGCGTCTACTCCTGGGTCGATCCCCAGGGGGTGACCCACTACACCGATGCCCCCCCTCCCGGTAAAAGCGCAAAAGAGGTGGACCTGCGGGTCTCGCCGCTCATCGGCACAGCCCCCCACTCGGTCCAGGTGGACAACTTCAACAGCCTGACCGGTGTCGATGCCAGGAAAGCCCTGGAAGCGGCTCCCCTGGAGATCGATCTCATCTCTCCGGAACCGGGCAGCACATTGCGCGACAATACCGGCAACATCGTCTTCCAGGGCGAGATCTCTCCCCAGGTCCCGGTGCAATACGATGTTCGCCTGATCCTGAACGGCAAGGCGGTGCCCCTGGTTCACAACAGCCTGGCCATACGGGTGGAAAACCTCGATAGGGGCGCCTATGAGGCACGGCTCGAGTTGCTCGCCAAAGACGGTACGATCCTTGCTAAATCTAAGCCAACCACCTTTTACCTGCACAGGGCGTCGGTGAATCAGGCTCCCAGAGCCGCCCCCAAGGCCAATTAGGGGTGATGTGACGCACCGATGCGGGTAAACTTGATGCACTATATTGGTGCATTCTAGGTGTACAGCACCGTTTTAGGGAGAAACCTGTGCCAACCCGCTCGGACAACGCCAAGACACTCTTGGACAACCTGCTGACCGCCGTCATTCTCATGGATGAACGTCTCTGCATTCAATTCGTCAACCCGGCGGCAGAGCAGCTGCTTTCCCTCAGCGAACGACGACTGATCGGCATCGAACTGCCCCACCTGCTGGAACACATCTCTCTCGATCTGCAGCGTTTCAAACAGTGCCTCATTTCGGGGCAGGGCTTCACCGACAGCGAAGTCACCCTGGTGGTGGAGGGGGAGCCCAGGCTGGTGGAGATCAGCGTCAGTCCCATGGCCGATCATGAACAGCGACTGATGGTGGTAGAACTGCGCAAGATCGATCAGCAGAAGAAGATCAGCCAGGAGCTGCAGCAACACGCCCAGCAGCAGGCCGCCAAGGAGCTGGTGCGCGGCCTGGCGCACGAAATCAAGAACCCCCTGGGGGGATTGCGCGGCGCGGCCCAACTGCTGCAAAAGGAGTTGCCCGACCCGGCCTTGCGTGAATACACCGGCATCATCATCGAGCAGGCCGATCGCCTGCGGGTGCTGGTCGACAGGTTGCTCGGCCCCCAGCGTCCCGGCCGTCACCAGATGCACAACGTTCACTCCGTGCTGGAGCAGGTGCGCCGTCTGGTGGACCTGGAGCTGCCGCCGCAGATCCGCATCGAGCGGGACTACGACCCCAGCATCCCCGAATTCGAGATGGAATCGGACCAGCTGCAACAGGCGTTCCTGAACATAGTGCGCAACGCCGCCGAGGCCCTTGGGGATCAGGACGGCCTCATCCGCATCAAGACGCGCACCGCCTTCCAGATCACCATCCATGGCCAGCGCTATCGCCTGGCGGCCGAAATCAAGATCATCGACAACGGCCCCGGCATTCCCGACGCCATTCGCGACACCCTCTTCTACCCCATGATCACCGGCAAGGAAGGGGGAACGGGCCTGGGCCTCTCCATCGCCCAAAACCTGATCGATCAGCACAAGGGTCGCATCGACTGCATCAGCTGGCCGGGCCACACCGAATTCACCATTTATCTACCACTTCGCAAATAAGGGAACCTCATGACAGCAAAAGTGTGGATCGTCGATGACGACAGCTCCATCCGGTGGGTTCTGGAGCGCACCCTTGGCAGCGAAGGCTTCGAATGCGAAAGTTTCGCCGACGGCGAAGCCCTGCTGAGTTCACTGGAGATGCGCTCACCGGACGTGATCCTCTCTGATATCCGCATGCCGGGCATCGACGGCCTGAGCCTGCTGGAGCAGATCCATCGCCGCCAGGCCGATCTGCCCATCATCATCATGACGGCCCACTCGGACCTCGACAGCGCGGTCAACGCCTACCAGCGCGGTGCCTTCGAATACCTGCCCAAGCCGTTCGACATCGACGAAGCGGTCACCCTGGTACGCCGGGCCGAGAACCACCTCAAGGAGCAGCGGACCAAGCGCAAGGCTCGCCAACAGGAAGCCACCACCACCCCGGAGATCATCGGCGAAGCCCCTGCCATGCAGGAGGTGTTCCGCGCCATCGGCCGGCTGTCGCGCTCCAGCATCTCGGTGCTCATCAACGGTCAAAGCGGTACCGGCAAGGAGCTGGTTGCCCATGCCCTGCACAAGCACAGCCCCCGGGCCCACAAGAACTTCATCGCCCTCAACATGGCGGCCATCCCGAAAGATCTCATCGAATCCGAGCTGTTCGGTCATGAGAAGGGAGCCTTCACCGGCGCCAACAACATTCGTCACGGCCGCTTCGAACAGGCCGATGGCGGCACCCTGTTTCTCGACGAAATAGGCGACATGCCGCTGGACGTGCAGACACGGTTGCTGCGGGTACTGGCGGACGGGCAGTTCTACCGGGTTGGCGGCCACCAACCGGTGCAGGTGGATGTGCGGATCATTGCCGCCACCCACCAGAATCTGGAGAAGCGGGTCGCCGACGGCGAGTTTCGGGAAGACCTGTTCCACCGCCTCAACGTCATCCGCATCCATATTCCGGCCCTCAAGGAGCGCCGGGAGGACATCCCCCAGCTGGCCCAGCACTTCCTGCTGCGAGCCGCCAAGGAGCTGAACGTGGAGGCCAAGAGCCTGCACCCGGATACCCAGACCTACATCAGCCGCCTCCCCTGGCCGGGCAACGTGCGCCAGCTGGAGAACGTCTGCCGCTGGCTGACGGTGATGGCCTCGGGCCAGGAGGTGCTGGTAGGCGATCTGCCCACCGAGCTGCTGACGCCCATCACCAGCACCGCCGAGCCGGGCCAGCCCGCCCTGACCGGTGGCTGGCAGCAGCAGTTGCAGGACTGGGTGGCCGCCAAGCTGGCCCTGGGGGAGACCGATATCCTGGCGGATGCCATGCCCCAGTTCGAACGGATCATGCTGGAGACGGCACTGGATCACACCCACGGTCACAAGCAGGAGGCTGCCCGCCTGCTCGGCTGGGGCCGCAATACCCTGACCCGCAAGCTCAAGGAGCTCGACATTCCCTGAGCCTGCGGGAAAAACGATTCCCATCACGCCTTGAGGGAAAGCCTGACCAATCACACCCCGTTTGCTTGCAAACGGGGTATCTTTTTCAGGCGCCCCGCCTAGAATGGCAGGCTTTCCAACCCGACTCGCAGAAGGTGCCCCATGATTGACAGATCCCTCCCCCTGACCGACCTGCATCGCCATCTGGATGGCAACATCCGCCCGCAGACCATTCTCGAGCTGGGACGTCAGCACAACATCCGACTGCCAGCCGATGAACTGGAAGCCCTGCGCCCGCACGTGCAGATCGTCGAGAACGAGCCGAGTCTGGTGGCCTTCCTGAAGAAACTGGACTGGGGCGTGGCCGTGCTGGCCGACTACGATGCCTGCCGCCGGGTCGCCTACGAAAACGTGGAAGATCTGCTGCGTGCCGGGATCGACTATGCCGAGCTGCGTTTCAGCCCGGCCTACATGGCGATGACCCACAAACTGCACCCGCAGGGTGTGGTCGAAGCCATCATCGACGGCGTGGCCGCAGGCAGCCGTGACTTCGGCATCAAGACCAATCTCATCGGCATCATGAGCCGTACCTTCGGCACCGAGCAGTGCAAGCAGGAGCTGGATGCCTGTCTGGCTCATCGCGATCGCCTGGTCGCCATCGATCTGGCCGGCGACGAACTGGGCTTCCCGGGCGAGCTCTTCACCGACCACTTCCGCCGGGTGCGGGATGCAGGCATGCGGGTCACCGTACACGCTGGTGAAGCCGCTGGCCCCGAGAGCATGTGGCAGGCCATTCGCGAGCTGGGAGCCGAGCGCATCGGCCACGGCGTCAAGGCCATCCAGGATCCGGCCCTGATGGCCTATCTGGCCGAACACCGCATCGGCATCGAGTCCTGCCTCACCTCCAACCTCCAGACCACCACGGTGGCGAGTCTGGCCGATCACCCGATCCGCCAGTTCCTGGCCGCCGGCGTGCTGGCCTGCCTCAATACCGACGATCCGGCGGTGGAGGGGATCGATCTGCCCCATGAATACGAGGTGGCGGCCCCGGCTGCCGGCATGACGGTGAGCGAGATCCGCACCGCCCAGCAGAACGGCCTGACCCTGGCCTTCCTGAGCGAAGCCGAGAAGGCCGAGCTGAGTGCCCGTGCGGCTCAACGTTGAGCAGGGGTAAAACCCAATAAAAAAACCGCCGAAAGGCGGTTTTTTTATTGTCCCACGACATTGCCCGGCCTAGATCACCCGGGAGAACTGCTGCTGGCGCGCCTTGCTGCGCAGGTAGACATCGAAGCACATGCAGATGTTGCGGATCAGCAGCTGACCGGTGGAGACCACCTCCAGCCCCTCTTCGGTCATGCGCACCAGACCGTCGTCGATGAAGGTCTGCAACAGCTTGAGATCCTCGGCAAAATACTCCTTGAACACCAGGCCGTGGGCCTGCTCCACAGCGGCGAAGTTCAGGGAAAAATCGCAGATGAGGCGCTTGATCACCTCACGACGGATCAGATCGTCCCGATTGAGGGAGCACCCCTTCCACTGGGCATGGCCCAGTGACTCGACCTGGGCGTAGTAGGTTTTGAGATCCTTCTGGTTCTGGGAATAGGCATCCCCCATCATGCTGATGGAAGAGACCCCCAGCCCCAGCAGATCGCAATCCCCCTGGGTGGTATAGCCCTGGAAGTTGCGATGCAGCTTGCCCTCGCGCTGGGCGACGGCCAGCTCGTCATCGGGCTTGGCAAAGTGGTCCATGCCGATGAACTGATAACCCTGGCCGGTCAGGAAGGCAATGGTGTCCTGCAGCATGGCCAGCTTCTCCTGCGGCGCCGGCATGTCCGCTTCTTTCAGCTTGTGCTGGGCGGCAAAACGGCTCGGCAGGTGGGCATAGTTGAAGATGGAGAGGCGGGCCGGGTCGGTCTTGAGCACCTCTTCCAGGGTGTGATGGAAGCTCTCCCGGTTCTGGTGCGGCAGACCGTAGATGAGATCCAGATTGGTGGAGCGGAACCCCAGCTCGCGGGCACGAACCAGCATGGCGCGGATGAAGTCGTTGTCCTGCTCCCGATTGACCGCGACCTGGACCGCCTTGTTGAAGTCCTGAACGCCAAGGCTGATGCGGTTGAAACCGAGCTCCCGCAGCACATCCAGCATGGACAATTCGATCTCGCGGGGATCCACCTCGATGCTGATCTCCCCCTCCTCGGCGAAGTGGAAGTGCTCCCGCAACATGGCCATCAGGCGACGAGTCTGGGGTTCGCTCAGATAGGTGGGTGTGCCGCCACCCCAGTGCAGCTGGGTGACCAGTCTCTCCTTGAACAGGGGGGCCTGGGCCTTGATCTCCTGTTCGAGGTAGTCGAGGTATTGATCTGCCTTGTGCTGGTGCCGGGTAATGACCTTGTTGCAGCCGCAGTAGTAGCAGAGCTTGTGACAGAAGGGGATATGCACGTAGAGCGACAGATTGCGTGCAGGATACTGGCCCGCTGCCTGGACAAAGTCCGGATAGCCGAACCCCTCGTTGAACTCCAGCGCAGTGGGATAGGAGGTGTAACGCGGACCACTGTAGTTGTATTTTTCGATCAGGGCCTGATCCCACACAATCTGTTCTGCTTGCACGCTTGCTTCCTCTGTCTTTGTCATGGGCTCACCGGCTTAACTGAAAATCCTTCAGTCTGGCGACATCCTCAAGGATCTGCGCCTCCAGCTCGGCCTCGTAGCCGCTGCGTTCGAGATCCATCTTCATCACTTCATTGCGCTTGAGTGCCCGCCTCGCCTCATGGGTCGGCATCTCTTTCACCTTCTCATAGAGGCCGTAGAGCCCCGGGAACTCGGTGGCAAAGGCGCGGCCCCCCTTTATTTGCAAGGCATCCAGCAGATTGGTCAGCCGGATGGCACCTTCTGAGTAGTCGCACTGACCATCTCGTACCGCGTGGGCGATCACCCTGACACTCTCCAGGATCCGCTCGTTGCGGGCCGTAATGGCATGCTGCTGCATCTCTTGCTGGCGTTTGAGACGCGCCATCAGGGTGCCGGCATAGACGGCCAGCCCCAGCAAAATCAGGCCACCCAACAGGGCGGCCAGCATCCATCCACTCATCACTTTTTCTTCGGCTCGGGTTTGGCTTCAGGCTGGTAGTCTGCCTGAGAGAAACGCTCCCACAGCTCCTCTTCGGAGGCAGGCTGACTCGGCTCGTCAAAATCGGCATCATCAAAATCCATGTCGCCATCTTCGTCATCGTCGTTGTCGATGATACCGAGCTCGTCCATCAGCTCCTGATAACGGTCAACCCGCTGATCGACCCATGCCTGCTCTGCGGCCTCCAGGGTTTCACCGGCATCCAGACGATCCAGCAAGGCATTGAGGCGATCATCATTCTCGATGGACGCCAGCTCCTGCTCGGGGGTCATCACCACCCGCTTCTCTTTCGCAGGCTTGGTCGCCACCGGCTTGCTGCCCTTCTCGTCGGCAATCAGCGCGATGGGCTTGCGAGAGCCGATGCGTGGATCCTTGGCCTGCTTGGAGCCGCTCTTTTTGCCCGCCTGCTCGACCTGTTGGCGGGAGCCCGCCTTCAGGCCCTTGCGCTTGGCGGCGCGCTTGCGCTCACGACCTTCCTGGGCACTGGCATCTGATTCTTTGCGCTTGCCGGTAGGCTTGCGGTTGGGTTGTTTGGCCGACATGAATGACTCCGACAAATAACTGAATGGAAACCCCCGGAGCGTGTCGTCCGGGGAGGATGCTGAAGCGGGGAACAGTAAATATGGAACAAGAGTGGGATCCCGCACCAATTCGACCACTTTGGGCCGCTGAACACCGCAGGATCGGCATCCTCTGGGCATGTTGCTGGTATTTTGACACAGAATGTCTTGGCGGGTTAATGACCCAATAGAAAAAAGGCAGCCGAAGCTGCCTTTTTCCATCATGCGAGTGCCATTCCCTGGTAGCCAATCGCCTTATCCCTGGGCGAACCACGGCGCATCATTTCGTTGGATCATCCTGATCCTTATTGACCAGTCCTGAGTGTGCGTGTGTTTGTTTGTCTAACCCAAACCGGCGACATCCTGCCTCCCATCGGGGTGGTTGCCTCCCGCAGCCCCGCTCATCCCTGGCGGTCACCATCCTGGCTTTTTGCATCTATTGCTCATCGCATGCTCCGAGCCGACATCCTGTCAAACCGAAGACGGGTCTTGCACCCTCTCTCCGGCCAATCCTGATTGCCTACTGTAACTTCTTCGCTGGATGACTCAATCAACCAAAGCACATTTCGAACTGGTACAAAGTAATGTTCTATTTCTTAATTCATTGAAAAACAAAAAATAAAATAATATACGTGAGCAATCTTTCAGACACGACCAGCCCCGTATATAGAAGATCTCTTACAGCAATGCAGGCTGTTTACGGGCGATCGCTACAACCTCAAAAAAGAACAGGGAACACAATGGTTCCCTGTTCTTTTCAACAAGATAACTAACAGTCTATATCAGTGAAGCCCCGCCACATACTTGGAGAGCGCCTCGATGTCCTGATCCGTCAGCTTCTTGGCCACATCCCGCATCATGCCATTGGGATCGTTGTCGCGGGTCGCCGAACGAAAAGCGGTGAGCTGGGCCTTGATATAGGCGGGATGCTGCCCTGACAGGCTGGGATACTTCGCTTGCTCGACGCCGGAACCCCGTGGGCCATGACAGGCGGTACAGGCGGCCAGGCCTCGCTCCATGTCTCCCCCCATATAAAGCGCCTTGCCTGCGGCAACCACATCATCGGGCACGGCAACCGGCGTCACCTTCTGGCTGGAGAAATAAGCGGCAAGATCGTCCATATCCTGCTCGGACAACGGCAACGCCATGGGTCCCATGACGGGCGCAACCCGACCAGTTTGGCCAGAAGCTGCAGCCTTCAGTTCAACTAATTGTTTTTTGATATATGATGCGTGCTGACCAGCAATCTTGGGATACATGTCGACTGGGCTGTTGCCGTCCGGTCCATGACAGGCCGCACAGACGGCAGCCTTGGTTTGTCCCGCAGCGGCATCGCCCTTGGCTTGTGCCATCCCAGTTACGCCAACCATCAGAGCAAGTGTAATGACTAGGTTCTTCATGGCGTTCCAACTTTCTCGTTATTAGGCTTCCAGATCCCATGCCGCTGAAGGCATGTTAAAATAAACGCGTTCAAGCGACGCCATTTTACACTATTTCACAAAAAAGTAACTCTATAACCCTCTATCTCTATGGGGAATTTACGTTGGATACACAAACTCTGAATTTCAATAAGGTGCATTTTGTGACCAGCGCACCCGACATCCGCCACCTGCCAAATGATGGGGGTGTCGAGATTGCGTTTGCCGGTCGTTCCAACGCTGGCAAATCGTCTGCATTGAATACCTTGACCAAACACAAGAACCTGGCGCGAACCAGTAAGACCCCTGGCCGTACTCAGCTGATCAACCTGTTTGAGCTGGAACCGGGCAAACGCCTGGTTGACTTGCCTGGCTATGGATATGCCCAGGTTCCGCTGGAAATGAAGCTCAAGTGGCAAAAGTCACTGGCTGAATACCTGCAGCGACGGGAGTCCCTGAAAGGTCTGGTGATCCTGATGGACATCCGCCATCCGCTCAAGGAAACCGACATGAACATGCTGGAATGGAGTTCACACCGTGAACTGCCGGTGATGCTGTTGCTGACCAAGGCGGACAAGTTAAGCCCGGGGCCCCGCAACAACCAGGTGATCAAGGTTCGTCAGGCGGTGGCAGAACTGGGCCCGCAGATCCAGGTTGAAGCATTCTCTTCTCTGACCAATATCGGCGTCGAGAAGCTGGCCCAGACCCTGAGCGGCTGGTATCTGTCCGAAGCAGACAACGCCCAGGCAGACGACGAAGATCATCAGAACGAGGAGTAAACGACTCCTCTCCCTGGCTGCAATTGGCGGAGTTGGACCTCCGCTGATTGAAAGGCTTTCATGATCCCCCCATCTCCGAGCCCTTTCTCCCCGCCTTCGCCACCTCTGAAGAAAAACCTCAAAAAATATATTTAAATCATACTGATAGCATGTTTCGACGCGAAAAGAATTAACTAATCATCAACCTGATACCGTTTTCATGGATATCGAGTAAAAAATCAGAGTTGAAGGCTGTAACAAACGAAACTGAAATTTAATTACATTATGAGGCAATATAGGGATAAAAATGAGGCCGGTCTTGCCATTGCAAACCGGCCTGAAGAAATGAGTTCAAAAATTTGGGAAAAAGCGAGTTCTCGAGAACAAAGACGATTGGTTTTCCTCAAGAAACGCCTTCATTTTAACAAAGAACGGCAACAATTAAAGCATTTACTCTAAATGTTGCTCATAAAAAAACGCCCCGACGATGACTCATCGGGGCTGCTATTCAGCCACATTCAATTACGTGAAATAAAAGGTCTGAAAGATAGAACATCTTACCTCTGTACCCTACGCCGACAACTGTACAGCAAAGCAGCAGAAAGTGAAAGTAATTTATGTAATTTAGTTTCAAAGATAGGGAAGAGAAAAAATATTCATAATTTTCATGCAGATAAAAAAATCCCCAGTACGAATACCGGGGAGTTATAAAGGTGACTAGCTAGCACTTCCTCAACTATCCAGTTAGTCAGCAGTCCGTTACAGAAGTTCCGCTGCTTTGAGAAAAAACTCAAAAAAATTCTGCGAGTGACGGCAAAGTAAAAGTAACTTATTGTTACGCAATGGTTTTATAAAAATGGCACCTGTTCTGCCACACACCCACCGCAGAACGACCGTTTCACATCACACGTGCCGTGCCGCATCACGAGGGAGCCCTTATCCAGAGATGCAGAATCTCTACATCAGATCTGCAGATCTGCCAACAGCCCAATAGAGCGCACAAGCTGGTTCACACGACGCCCAGATTGCGCTGCAACTCTCTCAATACCTGCTTGGTGCCGGGCCGGATCCCTCGCCATACGGTAAAGGCCTCAGCAGCCTGCTCGACCAGCATGCCCAATCCATCCATGGTATGGCGCGCACCATGTTGCTTGGCCCAGCCGATGAAGGCTGTATCCGTTGCGCCATACATCATGTCGTAGATCGCGATGTCCGGGTGGATAAGGGTTGGCGCCAAAGGTGGCAACTCTCCTTGCAGACTCGCTGAGGTGGAATTGATGATGAGATCGAACGGCCCCACCAGCTGTTCATAGGATTGAGCCGTGATGCTGCCCAGATCCCTGAACTCCACAGCCAGCTGTTCCGCCTTGGCATGGGTACGGTTGACCACGACAATCTCGCCCGGCGCTTCCGCCAGCAGGGGGGCCAGGGCGCCACGAGCAGCGCCACCGGCCCCCAGAAGCAGGATCCTGCTACCGGCAAGGTTCACTCCGTGAGCCTTGAGATCGGCGACCAGCCCGGCGCCGTCGGTATTATCACCCAGCAACACGCCATCATCAGTCAGTTTGATAGTGTTGACCGCTCCTGCCCGCTTGGCCCTGGGGCTCAGCCGCTCCACCAGCACGAAGGCTTGCTCCTTGAAAGGTACGGTCACGTTGCACCCCTTCCCTCCTTCGGCGAAGAAGTGGTTCAGAGCGCTGGCAAACTCATCGACAGCCGGTTCTGCCAGACCATACTCCAGCGCTTGCTGGGTCTGCCTGGCAAACAGGGTATGAATGAAGGGAGATTTGCTGTGGCGCACGGGGTGGCCAAAAACCAGATAACGATCCATCAAGGCGTTCCTTTTGAGAGCAATATCCCGATTTAACGGGTTTTCTCATGAAGGGACAAGCCGAATATCGGCCAATAAGAAGAGGCCATCATGGCCCCTCTGGTCACAACCACTCGCGCGGTTTGAGGTAGTCGCTGTAGAGCAATGCCTCCGGGCTGCCAGCCTCCGGCTGCCAGTCGTACTCCCAGCGCGCCAGCGGCGGCATCGACATCAGGATGGATTCGGTGCGCCCCCCCGTCTGCAGTCCGAACAGGGTCCCGCGGTCGTAGACCAGATTGAACTCCACGTAGCGGCCACGGCGATAAAGCTGGAATGCCCGTTCCCGCTCCCCATAAGCAAGCTCCTTGCGTCGCTCGACAATCGGCAAGTAGGCCGCCAGGTAACCCTCACCCACTGCACGCATGAAGGCAAAGCAGTCGGCAAAGGGCCAGCGGTTCAGGTCATCGAAGAAAAGACCACCCACCCCGCGCGTCTCGCCCCGATGCTTGAGGAAGAAGTAACGATCGCACCAGGATTTGAACTCGGGATAAATGTCGGTGCCGAACGGCTGACAGAGCTCATGGGAGACCTGGTGCCAATGCCTCACGTCCTCTTCGAACGGATAGAAGGGCGTCAGGTCGAAGCCGCCACCAAACCACCAGATCGGCTCCTCCCCCTCTTTCTCGGCGATGAAGAACCGCACATTCGCATGGCTGGTCGGTACATAGGGATTATGCGGGTGGATCACCAGCGACACCCCCATGGCCTCAAACCTGCGGCCAGCCAGTTCGGGACGATGTGCGGTCGCGGATGCCGGCATGGCATCGCCATAGACATGGGAGAAGTTGACCCCACCTTGCTCGATCACCGCCCCCTGGCGCAGCACCCGTGTAATACCGCCACCACCACCTTCGCGACTCCAGGCATCTTCCACAAAGCGCCCGCATCCATCGGCCTGCTCCAGGCCACGGCAGATATCATCCTGCAATTGCAGCAGGAAGGCTTTTACCTGGGCCACATCCGGTTTGCTCATTTTATCTCCAGTCAGACAGGCATCATGCATGCACTGCCTGCACTTCTCGTAATGTCATGACCTCATCGCACAACCTGCATGAAACCGGGCCGTGCCCAACTCAGGATGGGCGAATGATGGCCCCGCTGCGGGCGTCCTTGATTTCGGACGGGTTGGCTTGTCCCCCGACTTCGCCGGGCAGAATGTAAGCCAGCTGGCTTGCCAGCAGATCGCCAATATCAGCCACCCGGCGAGCGGGCTCCTCACCGGTGAGATTGGCACTGGTGGACACCAGCGGTTTGCCAAATGCCCGGCAAAGCCCTTGCACCTGGGGATGACCTGTGACCCGCACCGCCAGAGTATCGAACTGACCGGTCAACCAGGACGGCGTCGTCGCGCGAGCGGGCATGATCCAGGTGAAGGGACCAGGCCAGCTCGCCTGCACGCGAGCAAGCTGCTCATCGCTGAGCTGGCTCAGGTCGATGTAGTCCTGCAATTGCGCCAGATCTGCCGCGATCAGGATCAATCCCTTCTCCACCGGCCGCTGCTTGATGGCCAGCAGCCGCTGCACGGCGGCTTCGGAATCAGGATCACACCCCAGACCAAACACGGCTTCGGTGGCATAGGCGATAACCCCTTCTCCTTGAAGGGCGGCAACCGCTTGTTCAAATTCATTTGGCATAAGCACATGCGACAGCCACGCTGCCGCCTCTCATCACTGGATTGTATGTTGAACCGCCATGACGGCATCGGGGCCATCACTGCTGCGATATGGGCTATATCCCTGCTCCTCTTCAGTCATGCATTTCTGCTCAGACGCTTGAGTGCATCAGTGAACCGAGCAACCGCAGGGAGCTTGAGATGGCGATCAGGTCAGGATCAGGGCAAGTTGGGCGATGTGCATCGGCTCACAACCTCACGCTGACCATCAATCCGCCTGCCTGATCATGGGCGGCGAGATTATACCCGCTCAATCTGGTGGGAGCATTTCTTTTGCGGGCAGACCCAGCGCAGGTTTCCCCGCACCTTCTTCTCGATCATGATGCCCCAGCCACACTCGGGAC
The DNA here is from genome assembly GCF_040907975.1 of Aeromonas sp. s10. Lineage (NCBI taxonomy): Bacteria > Pseudomonadati > Pseudomonadota > Gammaproteobacteria > Aeromonadales > Aeromonadaceae > Aeromonas > Aeromonas sp. s10. The sequence goes on from NZ_JBFOCV010000030.1 coordinate 63,573, forward strand.
AGGGTATGGGAACCGGCTTGTCATTCACCACATACTTACAGTGGGGATAGGCGTCACACGAGTAGAACTGTTTGCCATAACGGGACGTGCGGCTCACCAGATGACCTTTGCCACACTCCGGGCAGAGGATTTGGGTATCGTCACTCTCCTGAAGGGATTCGATATGCTGACAGGCCGGGTACTGGGTACATCCCACAAACAGACCGTAACGACCCTTCTTGATGGCCAGTGGATGGCCACAATCCGGACAGGACGACCCCTCGAGCACTTTCTCTATATCGCGGCCAGAGGGGGTGAGGGAGCGAATGTAATCGCAAGCGGGATAGGCTGAACAACCAAGGAAGGGACCGTGCTTGCCCTGGCGGATCACCAGTTCAGCACCACACTGCGGGCACGGCTCGCGCTCGAAGGCATGTTCGTGGGCAGAGAAGAGGTGGTGATCGATCTTTGACATGGGCCGCGCCTTGAAATCCAGATGGCCTGAATTCTACCAGCGCGGCACCGGGCTGTCAGTGGATGACGCCGTCCGACTCGTCAAACACCAGCTCTTCCATCTGCTGGTAGGCGTTTTCGCTGCCTGGCACATTGAACAGCACCATCATGACGACCCACTTCAGATCGTCCAGCTCGATGTCCGGCTTGTCCAGCTCGAGCAACCGTTCGATGCAGATTTCACGGGTTTCGGCATTCAGCACTTGCGCCTGCTCCAGGAACAGCAGGAAACCGCGACATTCAGTACTGAGGCGAACAAGCTCCTGCGGCGCATAGATCCGCATAGAGCCCTGCTGGCTTGCGGTGACATAGACTTCCCGCTCGCTGTCGTGCAGGTTGGCCAGTCGCTCCAGCCAGTTGAGCGCTTTCTCGATCTCGTCCTTGTCGAAACCGGCCCGGCTCAGTTCGTCGGTGAGTTCATCCTGCTCGACCATCACATCTGCATCGCTGTGGATGTAGGTCTCGAAAAGGTACATCAATACATCAAACATGATTCGCCCTCCTCGCTCTGACGTATCCACCGGCTACCGCCATCACTGCACCAACCAGCTCCAGCTCTACCAACCTGCCCAGTACGACATCGACAGGAAGCTGGGCCCGTTCGGCAACGGTATCCACGCTCGTGGTCTCATAATCTACGTTATCCAACAAATCGGCATAAGGCAATTCGCTATTATGCTGCGCCTCGGATGAACCGTTGGCGGGTCCGGGGGGCAAGACCAGCCTTGGAAACTCTTCCAGGATATCGGCGGCATTCAAGACCAGCTTGGCACCCTGTTGAAGCAGACGGTTGCACCCTGCTGCCTGTGCATTTTGCGGGGCGCCGGGAACGGCAAAGACCTCGCGGCCCTGCTCCAGCGCATAACGGGCCGTGATGAGCGAACCACTCTGTTCTGCCGCTTCCACCACCAGTGTCCCCAGCGACAGACCACTGATGATACGGTTGCGGCGAGGGAAGTGTTCAGCCAGGGGGCCTTGCTGGGGCGCCAACTCGGAGACAAGCAGACCTTCCTGCTCGAGGATCTGCATCGCCAACCCCTGATGACGCTTGGGGTAGAGACAATCCAGACCGGATCCCAGCACCGCCAGGGTGATTCCGCCCGATGCCAGCGCCTGCTGATGGCAGACGCCATCGATGCCCAACGCGAGGCCGGAGGTGATCGCCAGACCACAGTCCACCAACTCGGCACACAAGCGTGTCGCATTGTCTTTGCCGGCATAGGTGGGGTGACGGGTACCCACCATCGCCAACTGTGGCAGGGAGAGGGATGAGACGTTCCCGCGGCAGTAGAGCAAGAGCGGGGCGCCGGGGATCTCTTTGAGCAGGGCAGGATATGCGGGGTCATCGGGACAGAGGAGGTGATTGCCGGGCTCGGCGGCCCAGCTCAATCCCTGCTCCACGACAGGAAGAGGCCATCTCATCTGCTGAATCTGGGCACTCTGCAGACCAAGAACTCGCAGAGCGCCATCGTCTGAGTCAAACAGAGTTGTGATGTCACCACCCACATGAGCCAACAGGCGAGCGGCGGTGACCGGGCCTATGCCTGTAACGGCATCCAGCGTCAGCCATAGCGACAACCGCTCCAGTGGCAAGGACACGTCAGAAATTACTAACCTGATAACCAGAACCGACCAGATCCTGACTCTGCAGGATAAGACCGTAACTCAATTTGTCGTAGACCTTGAACAGCATGACTCTGGCAACAGCCTCGGCAGGCAGTGATGACTTGCCGGCAGAATAGAACGCCTTGTCATAGACGGATGAATATTCCCGGTATGACACCTTGCCATTCTTGTCCACCATCTCGGCTCCCGGGCGCAGGATCTCGAGCACATCGCCCGGGGCCACCTCATCACGCTCCCCCTTGTTGATGAGTACCACATCAAATTTGCCCCCACCATGTACCTTGCTCGGCAGCTCGATCACATAGCCGGGGGAAATGGAGGGTGCCGCCTTTGGCATGAACACGGCAGAGATGCTCTCCTGCGATGGCAGCGGCATCACCTTGTCGCCCTGATACACCTCACGCCGGTTATGGGTCAGCGTCACTTTGGTTGTGTCGTGGGCAAGGTACTCCTCTGCCCGCACCGTACCGACAAAAATCGCCTCCTGACCGAGCGACTCGCCGGTATGCTTGTCCTTGTATGCCACCCCCGGGCGATAGAGGCCATAACTCTGGCCCGGGTTCAGGGCTCCTTTCACATAGAGAATGTCGCCCTCCAGCATCCCGACATGCTTGTCATTGTTGCCGAGCACATAGGGCAGGTCCTTGCTCTGCTGGCTGTTGGCCAGAATGTGGTCGGTCTGCAGGAAGGGCGCTATCTCGCTCAGAGGCAGGGTCGGTATGGGATTGGCCTTGTTTTCATAGCGGTTCTTGGGCGAGAGACGGATGACCTGCTTGCCCCCCTGACTGGCTTTGCCGAGCCGAGGCTCACCATTGACCCAGCTCAGGTGCAGCACGTCACCGGGATAGATCCAGTGGGGATTGGCTATCTGCGGATTGATGTTCCAGAGGCGTGGCCAGAGCCAGGGTTCGGCCAGATACTGGCCCGAGATGTCCCAGAGGGTGTCCCCTTTTTGCACCACATAAGTCTCGGGGTAACCGGATTTGAGCGTCAACTGCTGTGCCATGGCGCCACCGGCCAGGGCTGTCGCCAGGCAGGCGACGACGATTTGCTTCAGATACATAACACTCCCTGTTACTTCTGCACGCAAAGTGTTGCTGTTTTTTGTCGGCGTAAATGACTAGAATTACGTCAATATTGACTGCGTTTATATGAAACTAAAGAAAAAATTATGGCCATTCTAGATGTATTGCGTTTCCCCGATGAGCGTCTGCGCACAGTCGCGGCCCCTGTCGAAGCCTTTACACCCGAGTTACAACACATTGTAGATGATATGTTCGAAACCATGTACGCGGAGGAAGGCATCGGCCTGGCCGCGACCCAGGTCGACATTCATCAGCGCATCATCGTCATCGATGTCTCCGAGAACCGCGAAGAACAGCTGGTGTTGATCAACCCGGAGATCCTGGAGCAGTCCGGCAGCACCGGCATCGAGGAGGGCTGCCTCTCCGTGCCCGGCAACCGTGCTCTGGTTCCGCGCGCCGAGTGGGTCAAGGTCAGGGCGCAAGATCGCCACGGCAACACCTTCGAGCTGGAAGCGGACGATCTGCTCGCCATCTGCATACAACATGAGATGGATCATCTGGTCGGCAAGCTGTTTGTGGATTACTTGTCCCCGCTCAAGCGCCAGCGCATTCGTCAGAAGCTGGAAAAGATGGCCCGTGAAGATCGCAAAGTCCTCTGAGGATCCGCTCCATTGAACAAGCTGAAACTGATTTTTGCCGGTACCCCCGACTTCGCCGCCCGTCATCTGGCGGCGTTGTTGTCTTCCGGCCACGAGGTCGTCGCCGTTTATACCCAGCCGGACAAGCCCGCCGGTCGCGGCCAGAAGCTCACCGCCAGCCCGGTCAAGGAGCTGGCGCTGGCCCACGATCTGCCGGTCTATCAACCTGCCTCCCTGCGCAATGAAGCGGCGCAGGCCGAACTGGCCGCTCTGGGTGCCGATCTGATGGTCGTCGTGGCTTATGGCCTGATCCTCCCCAAGGCGGTGCTCGATACGCCGCGTCTGGGCTGCATAAACGTCCACGGCTCCCTGCTGCCACGCTGGCGCGGTGCCGCCCCGATTCAACGCTCCATCTGGGCGGGGGATGCCGAAACCGGCGTCACCATCATGCAGATGGACGTGGGGCTGGACACCGGCGCCATGATCCGCAAGGTAACCTGCCCCATCGCCAGTGATGAGACCTCTGCCAGTCTCTATGACAAGCTGGCCGGTCTGGGCCCGCAGGCACTGGTCGATACCCTGGACGCCATGGCTGCCGGCGACACCGCCGCCGAGCCCCAGAACGATGCGCTGGCCAACTACGCCGAGAAGCTCTCCAAGGAAGAGGCCCGCATCGACTGGTCGATGGACGCCGTTGCCATCGAGCGCTGCATCCGTGCCTTCAACCCCTGGCCCATCAGCTGGTTCGACGTTGCCGGACAGACCGTCAAGGTGTGGCAGGCCGAGGTCGTCGCACAGGATCACGGCCAGGCAGCCGGCACCCTGCTCAAGGCCGACAAACAGGGGATCGAGGTTGCCACCGGTCAGGGCGTGCTGCGCCTGCTGACCCTGCAACCTCCCGGCAAGAAGGCCATGTCCGTTTCGGATCTGCTCAACTCTCGCCGCGACTGGTTTGAACCTGGCACGCAACTGATTTGATCTGGATTGAATTGACACAAGCGGGGCCCTGGCCCCGACTTGTGCATCTAAGGTAACGCTATGAAAACACGCGCACAGGCTGCTCTCGTCATTCAACAGGTGCTGGATCAGGGTCAATCTCTCTCCGCCGTTCTGCCTGCTGCCCAGGAGAAAGTCGCCCCTCGCGATCGCGCCCTCCTGCAAGAACTCTGCTACGGCACCCTGCGCTGGCTGCCCCGCCTCGATGCGGCGGTCAGCGAGATGATGGACAAGCCGCTCAAGAACAAGAGCCGCATCTTCCACTACCTCATCCTGGTCGGCCTCTACCAGCTCATCTATACCCGCATTCCGGCTCACGCCGCCGTGGCCGAGACCGTCAACGCCGTCAAGCTGCTCAAGGGTTCTTCTCTGCGCGGTCTCATCAACGGCGTACTGCGCAACTTCCAGCGCAGCGCCGAAGTGATCCTGCTGCGCATCGACCGCGTCCCCAGCGTCCGCCTCGGCCACCCCGAATGGCTCACCAAGCGCCTGCGTCAGGCCTATCCCGATGACTGGGAGTTCATCATGGAGGCGAACAACCAGCGCCCGCCCATGTGGATCCGCAACAACAGCCAGCGCCAGAGCCGTGAGGCCATGCTGGCCCGCATGAGCGAGGCGGGCATCCCGGCCATGGCCGGTGTGGAAGGGGAAGATTGCATCCTGCTGGAGCGCCCCTGCGACGTGACCAAGCTGCCCGGCTTCGAGCAGGGTGACTGCTCGGTGCAGGACGGTGCCGCCCAGCAGGCCGCCGCCCTGCTCGATCCCCAGCCGGGCGAGTGGGTGCTGGACGCCTGTGCCGCCCCCGGCGGCAAAACCGCCCACCTGCTGGAACGCCAGCCGGCCCTTGCCGGCGTGGTTGCCGTCGACGCCGATGACAACCGCCTCAAGCGGGTGCAGGAGAACCTGGATCGCATCGGCCTTCAGGCCCAAGTGATTCACGGTGATGCCAGCACGCCGGATCTGTGGTGGCCACAGGGGCAGTTCGACCGCATCCTGCTGGATGCCCCCTGCTCCGCCACCGGCGTTATCCGTCGTCACCCCGACATCAAGTGGTTGCGCCGGGATCAGGACATCCGCGAGCTGGCCGAGCTGCAACGCCGCATTCTCGATGCCCTCTGGGGCAAGCTGAAGCAGGGCGGCACCCTGCTCTACGCCACCTGCTCCGTGTTGCCGGAAGAGAACCGGGAGCAGATCCGCGCCTTCCTGGCCGATACCCCGGATGCCCGCCTGGTGCCGTTGCATGCAGAAGACACCCCGGCCTGTCCGGGTCGCCAGTTCCTGCCCGGCGAGGCGGAGATGGACGGCTTCTACTATGCCAAGCTCATCAAGCTGTAGGCCGAACCGGCGGATGGCAGGCCCGGTGACGGGCCGCCTCATTACGAAGCAACAACCTTGAGTAAGATGGCCTTATGAAAATCATCATTCTGGGCGCAGGTCAGGTGGGTGGCACCCTGGCCGAGAATCTCGCCGGCGAGAACAACGACATCACCATCGTCGACACCGACAGCGAGCGCCTGCGCGAACTGCAGGACAAATTCGACCTGCGGGTGGTGAACGGCCACGGCGCCCATCCCAGGGTGCTGCGCGAAGCCGGCGCCCAGGATGCCGACATGCTGGTCGCCGTCACCAACAGTGACGAGACCAACATGGTCGCCTGCCAGGTCGCCTACTCCCTGTTCAACACCCCGAACAAGGTGGCGCGCATTCGGTCTCCCGCCTATCTGGTGGAGCGGGATCGCCTGTTCCTGCCCGAATCCGTCCCCGTGGATCACCTGATCGCCCCCGAGCAGTTGGTGACCGACTACGTGCGTCGCCTGATCGAGTATCCGGGGGCGTTGCAGGTGGTGGATTTTGCCGACGGCAAGGTGGGCCTGGTGGCGGTCAAGGCCTATTACGGCGGCCCCCTGGTGGGCAATGCGCTCTCCACTCTGCGGGAACACATGCCCAACATCGAAACCCGGGTCGCCGCCATCTTCCGCCAGGGGCGCTCCATCCGCCCCCAGGGCACCACCATCATCGAAGCCGATGACGAGGTGTTCTTCGTGGCTGCGGCGGGCCATATCCGCGCCGTGATGTCGGAGCTGCAACGCCTCGAGAGCCCCTACCGGCGCATCATGATCGTCGGCGGCGGCAACATAGGCGCCGGTCTCGCCCGCCAGCTAGAGAAGCGCTACAGCGTCAAGCTCATCGAGCGCAACCAGAAGCGGGCGGAGCAGCTCTCCGAGCATCTGGAACACACCATCGTCTTCTGCGGCGATGCGGCGGATCAGGAGCTGCTGGCGGAGGAGCACATCGACCAGATCGACGTCTTCATCGCGGTGACCAACGAGGATGAGGCCAACATCATGTCGGCCCTGCTCGCCAAAAAGATGGGGGCCAAGAAGACCATGGTCCTGATCCAGCGCGGCGCCTACGTGGACCTGGTACAGGGCGGCTCCATCGACATCGCCATTTCCCCCCAGCAGGCCACCATCTCGGCCCTGCTGACCCATGTGCGCCGTGCCGACATCGCCAACGTCTACAGCCTGCGCCGCGGGGCGGCCGAAGCCATCGAGGCGATCGCCCACGGGGACGAGAACACCTCCAAGGTGGTGGGCAAGACGGTGGGCGAGCTCAAGCTGCCCCCGGGCACCACCATAGGCGCAGTGGTGCGCGGTGATGAGGTGCTGATCGCCCACGATCGTACCCAGATACAGCAGGATGACCACGTGGTGATGTTCCTGGTGGACAAGAAGTACATCCCGGAAGTGGAGCGTCTGTTCCAGCCCAGTCCCTTCTTCCTGTAAGCCGGCCATGTCTCTGGCAACGGTATCCGGACCCGGCCCCTTTTCTCAGGAAAGGTCCGGGTCTTTTTTCAATCAACGACCAGGTTATCTTGCATGATCAAGCTGCATCCCATCGTCTTCACGCTCGGGCTGGTACTCTCCAAGCTGGCGCTCTTCATGTGGCTGCCCACCCTGCTGGCCCTGCTGACCGGTTCGGAAGGTTTCGTCGAATTTCTCAAGTCGGTCTTGATCACCCACGGTGCCGCCCTGCTCTGCCTCCATTACGGTCGCAAGGCAGAGTTTCACCTCGGCGTGCGGGAGATGTTCCTGCTCACCACCTCGGTCTGGGTGGTCGCCTGCGTCTTCGGGGCCCTGCCCTTCGTCTTCATCACCCATATCGACTTTGCCGACGCCTACTTCGAGACCATGTCGGGGGTCACCACCACGGGATCCACCGTGCTGTCGGGGCTGGACGGCATGGCCCACAGCATCCTGCTGTGGCGATCCATCCTGCAGTGGCTGGGCGGGGTCGGCTTCATCGTGATGGCGGTGGCGGTGCTGCCCTACCTCAACGTCGGTGGCATGAAGCTGTTCCAGACCGAGAGCTCCGATTGGTCCGACAAGAGCGCCCCCCGCGCCAAAACGGTGGCCAACAACATAGTGCTGGTCTACCTGGTGCTCTCCATGCTCTGCTTCCTCGCCTACTGGGTGAGTGGCATGAACCTGTTCGAAGCGGTCAACCACGCCATGACGACCCTCAGCACCGGCGGCTACTCCACCTCGGACCAATCCATGTCCCACTTCTCCCACGCGGCGCACTGGATAGGCACCCTCTTCATGTTCCTCGGTGGCCTGCCCTTCCTGCTCTATGTGCAGGCTCTCTCCCGCCGTGACAACAGCCTGTTCAAGGATGCCCAGGTGCAGGGCTTCTTCTGGCTGATCGTCTGGGTGACCCTGGTCGTCACCTTCTATCTCTGGGTGAGAGACATCTACGGCTTCATGGATGCCTTGCGCATCAGCAGCTTCAATATCGTCTCCGTGCTCACCACCACGGGTTTCGGACTCGGCGACTTCGGCACCTGGGGCCCGCTCACCACCATTATCTTCATCATCCTGCTGGCACTCGGCGCCTGCTCCGGCTCCACCTCGGGCGGGCTCAAGATCTTCCGGGTCCAGGTGGCCTTCGCCCTGTTCAAGAAACAGATGCGCCAGCTGATGCACCCCTCCGCCGTGTTTCCCCAGAAGTACAACGGCCGTCCGGTCAACGACGCCATCATCCGCTCCCTGATCTCCTTCGTGCTGGTCTACTTCGCCATCATCCTGCTCATCGCCGCCCTGCTCGCCGCCATCGGGCTGGACCCCCTGACCGCCATCTCGGGCTCCATCACCGCCGTGGCCAACGTGGGCCCGGGCATGGGGCCTGTCATCGGTCCCAGCACCAACTTCGCCAGTCTGCCGGATGCGGCCAAGTGGATATTGTCGTTCGGCATGCTGCTGGGACGCCTCGAGATCCTGACGGTGGCGGTGCTCTTCTTCCCCTCCTTCTGGAAGCAATAAGCAGCCGTCCAGGCTGTTGCATGAAACGAAAAGGGCAGCCAATGGCTGCCCTTTTCGTTGTCCCGGCGAATGACGACTCCCCTCAGTCCGCCGACTCCTCTCGCTCCAGCGCCCGGTCCACCAGCGCGTCCGGCAAGGGCTTGGTCACCTCGACCCCCAGCTCGCGAAAGCGCTCGGCCTGGGCGATCAGGTTGCCACGACCGTTGACCAGCCGCCCCATCGCCTTGTCGTAGCTCTCCTGCGCCTTGTGCAGGCTGCCCCCCATCTGCTGCATCTCCTCCACGAACAGCCGCAGCTTCTCGTAGAGGCGGCCGGCCCGCTCCGCTATCTGGCGCGAGTTCTGGTTCTGCCGCTCGTAGCGCCACAGGTTCTCTATGGTGCGCAGCGCCACCATCAGGTTGGTAGGGCTCACCAGCAGGATGTTGTGTTCCAGCCCGTAGCGCACCAGGGAAGGGTCCGCTTCCAGGGCAGCGAGGAAGGCAGGTTCCACCGCCACGAACATCAGCACATAGTCCAGGGTGCGCACCCCGGGCAACTGCTGGTAATCCTTGCGGCCCAGCTCGCGGATATGGTTGCGCACCGAGGCGACGTGCTCCTTGAGCGCCACCGCCTTCTCCAGATCATCAGCGGCGTTGTACCAGCGCTCATAGGCGGTCAGCGACACCTTGGCGTCGATGATGATGTCCTTCTCCTGGGGCAGGTGGACGATGACGTCGGGCTGGTAGCGCTTGCCCTTGTCCACCTCGATGTTGACCTGGGTGTGGTACTCATGCCCCTCGCGCAGGCCGCACTCGGAGAGGATCCGCGCCAGCACCACCTCCCCCCAGTTGCCCTGCTGCTTGCTGTCGCCCTTGAGGGCCCGGGTCAGCGCCGCCGCCTCTTCGGTCATGCGGGCGTTGAGCTCGGCAAGGCGCTCCAGCTCGAACTTGAGGTTGTGGCGCTGGGCCGTCTCCTGGGCGTGGGTCTCTCCCACCTGGCGGCGAAAGCCCTCCAACTGCTCCTTGAGTGGAGTCAGCAGGAGATCCATGCTGTTCTGATTCAGTTCGCGGAAGTTGCCGGCATTTTGTTCAAAAATACGATTGGCGAGGTTCTCGAACTGCTGGCTGAGGCGCTGTTCAGCCTCTTGTTGCAGTTGCAGCTTCTCGGCGCTGGCGATGCGCTCGCTGCGCAGGGTCGCCTCGGCTTCCTTGAGACGGGCGGTGAGCTTGAGCAGCAGGGTCTGCTGCTGATCCAGCTTCTGCTGAACCAGCATCTTCTCGTCCTGCAGCGCGTCCCAGCGATCCTGCAACCCCTGATGACGCTCCTCCAGCAGCAGCGCCTCTTCACGGCCGCTGCGTCGCCCCCACCACCAGCCGAACAGCAGCGCCAGCCCGCCAGCCAGCATGGCAGGCCACCAGGTCAGCAGCGGGGTCATCGGCGCCCCCGCTGGCGCAGGAAGAGTTCGAGATAGCGGTTGAGCAACAACCAGATCAGCACATAGAGCAGGTAGGCCGCCAGCACCACCCACTTGTGGCTGTTGACCCCGGTATCCAGTTCACTGAACTCGATACCCTTGAGATGGCAGTAGGCCCACATCAGCAGGGGGAAGACATAGAGCAGAGAAGCACGCCACAGAAATAGCCACATGAGTTCATTCAATCCCGCAAAAAGACCCGCCTAGCTTACACAAGGGCAACCCGGCTTGCGATCCTGCCCGCCGCTATTCTCTGGCTTGCCGGCCTAAAACTGGATAAAATTAACCCCTAATAGGTATAGAGGTGGGCATGACGCATTTTTTCTGTCGCTGGCTGGCACACGCATGGGGGAGCCCCCGCAGACCCGAGGTGGTCTGCCATGAGGCACGCCCGCCCTGGGCCATCGACGAGTCCCAGTTCCTCACCCTCTGCACCCGTTGTGGCGACTGCTTCAAGGCGTGTCCCAACGGCCTCATCAAACCCGCCGATCGCCCCGAATATGACGGCAGCCCCATCGCCGGTACCCCAGTGCTGGATCTCGCCTGTGGCCAGTGCAGCTATTGCGGCAGCTGCGCCAGAGCCTGCCCCACGGGCGCACTGGATCTCTGCCTCGGCCGTCAGGTGCAGACCCGGGTCAGGATAGAGGCGAGCTGCCAGGCCCGTCAGGGCTACTACTGCCTGCTGTGCGAAGATGCCTGCCCCCAGCAGGCGATCAAGGTCGGCAGCGAGGGAGTGACCGTCAACATGGCCGCCTGCGATGGCTGCGGCGCTTGCGGCCTCGCCTGTCTGCACGGAGCCATCACCCTTGTGCCCCAGCTCTGATCGCTGGCAATGACAGAGGGGCCCGCAGGCCCCTCTGTCATTCACCGTGGCATCATGCCATGGTCAGGATATTATCCTGCTCTATACCGAGAAGGTGGCACAGACGAGTTGGATCCCGCACCGCATCCGCCAAAGTGTACTCCCCCAGCACCTCCAGGAAGGCGTGCATGGCGCGGCGTAGAATGCCCTGGATGCGGCAGCCCCCGGAGAGACGGCAGTTTTCGCGCTTGCAGTCCACCGGGCAGAGCACGTGCTCCATGTCCATCACCACATCGCGCAGGTTGATGGAGACGGCGGCACGGCCGAGGCGGATGCCCCCATGCTTGCCACGCACCGTCTCGATGTATCCCTTGATGCCGAGCTGATGCACTATCTTGACCACGTGATTGCGGGAGATGGCGAAGGTGTCGGCCACTTCCGTGATGGTCGACAGGCGATCACCGGGCTGGATGGCCAGGAAGGTCAGGGTACGCAGGGCGTAGTCGGTAAATCGTGTCAGTTGCATGGTCGCACTTGCCTCTTACTACAAGCCAGAAATCAGGACGACAGCCGGTGGCCAAAGAGGGGGTCTGCACATGCGTGTGCACGGGATGGGCTTCTTCGACCGAGTCGTGAAGTCACAAGGGTAAGAGCAGCCCGGGCGGGTGTCGACGAAGATGTACATAAATCGACACTTTCTTTGATTGATCGCAAACTTGCCGCCTCAGCGAGGGGTTTTGGCGGTTTCCGTCGACAAACCCCCACCTCCTCTGCCATCGCCGGAGCCGTTGTCCGGCGAGTTCAGTGGGGCTGTTTCAGCCAGTTGCGCAGCGCCTGGGAGGGGATGGAGCTCTCGGAAGCCACCGCGAAGGCGCCCCAGTCCACGGCGCACTGCAACGCATCAGCCATGGCCATGCCCCGCGCAAGACCGTGGATGAGGCCGCCCGCGAAGGCATCCCCCGCCCCCGTGGTATCCACCACGGAGACCGGTCGCGCCGCCACCCTGACCTGCTCCTCCCCGTGAATGGCCACGGCTCCCGCCTTGCCCTCGGTCAGCACCAGCCATTCGAGCTGATCCCCCGCGAGCTGGCGGGCATGCTGCCAGGGGTCGCTCACCTCGCCGAGATCGGAGCGGGAGGCCACCAGCACGTGGCAGGGGCGGCGGGCCTGCCCCCCCTTGGGATACTGGGCCACCACGAAACTCTTGGCGAGCATCTGGCGCATGTAGCCCACGATGGCGGTGCCCGGATAGTTCACATAGAGGCAGTCCACCCCTTCGGTCGGCAGATCCCCCGGCAGATCCGGACGACGTGGGCGCCTGAGGATGGTGCGCTCACCGGTGGCGTCCACCAGCACCAGCAGCTCGCCGGTCTCGCCGCCAAAGCGTTCCACATGGCTGCAATCCAGGCCGTATGAGGCCGCCTGCTCCAGCAGCCAGTCACCGGTGTCGTCCAGCCCGACCCGGGAGGCGATGATCACCTCGTGCCCCGCCCACACCAATCCGATGCCGGTATTGGCGGCGCCGCCGCCGAGCCTGCGCCCCTGATCCACGTATTGCAGCCTCGCCCCCGCCACCAGGGGTTCGGCCAGGGAGAGCACATGATCACAGTTGAGATTGGCGAGCAGCAGGATGCGGGACATGGAAACCTCGGCGGGAGGAGGCCGGCACCCCGGGGTGCCGGCACAGAAACGGAAGCGGGATCAGTAGACGGGCAGCTCCACCCCTGACAGCAGCTCGTCGATGCGCGCCTGGGTCGGCTGCTGCATCACGTTCTGGATCATCTCCTTGGTGAGATGGGGGGAGAAAGAGCTGATGAAGTCATACATGTAGTTCTGCAAGAGGATGCTCTTGCTGAAGCAGATCTGGGCCGGGCAGGGCTCGAACAGGTGCTCCAGATTGATGGCCACGAGGCCGGGGGCATCGCTATCGTTGGCCACCAGGGAGGAGATGATGCCGATGCCAAAGCCCAGCTCCACGTAGCGCTTGATGACGCCGGCATCCATCACCGTCATGTAGTAGTTGGGGGTGAGGCCGGCAGCCTGGAACACCCTGTCCTGCACCTGACGCCCGGTGGCGCCGCTCTCGTAGCTCAGGATGGGATACTGGCAGAGCTGCTCCAGGGTCGGCTTCTTCACCTTGGCCAGGGGGTGCTCCTGGGGCACCACCAGGGAGAGGGTCCAGAGGTAGGCGGGCAGCGCGATCAGCTCCTTGTCGAAGCCTATCTCGTGGGCCACGATGGAAAAATCCGAGTATCCCTTGCTGATCTGCTCCTTGGTGGCGGACATCACAGGATGCAGGTGGAACGAGATCTTGGGGTACTTTTTGGTGAAGTAGGTGACGCTTTTCGGCAGCAGGTAGCGGGCGATGGTGTGGGTGGTGTGGATGTTGAGGGTGCCCACGGTCGGATCCAGGTACTCCCGGGAGATGGCCTTGATCTTGCTCTCGATATTGAGCATGGCCTCGGCACACTTGATGATCTCCTCCCCCACCGGGGTGATCCGGTGCAGGTGCTTGCCGCGGCGCTCGAAGATGCGCACCCCCAGCTCGCTCTCCAGCAAGCCGATCTGCTTGCTCACCCCAGGCTGGCTGGTATAGAGCGCATCGGAGGCAACGGAGACGTTGAGATTGTGGTCCCGCACCGCGATCAGATACTTCAACTGCTGTAGTTTCAAGGTTGCCCCCTCACAGACTGACGCGGCGCTCGTCGATGGACTAGGCCGCCAAAAATGGCGGCCAGTGTATCATCCGGACTGGGCATATCGCCGCTTGATCCTTCATTTTGCTACAAAATCTAGCATCAGCGCGGTGGATATGACAAACAGGGTTCAGCGCGCGTCGGCCCCGATCGGCAGGATGCCGAGGAACTGCAGCAGCCACTGCATCATGGTGGCGGAATCCACCTCCCCTTCCAGGGAAGAGAGACTGCTCTGGTAATGTGCATCGGGCAGCCTGTCCCGTCGCCGCTCGATCAGGGCCCGGTTGTACGCCACCGAGAATTCCGGGTGCCCCTGGATGGCGACGATGTGATCCCCCTGCAGGAACATGAAGTTGGGGCAGAAGTCGTTGCCCGCAAGCAGGGTCGCCCCCGGCGGAAGCTGCTCCACCTGATCCTGGTGGCTTGCCAGGATGCGGATGGTGTCCAGCCCCGGCGCCATCCAGGGTTTTGTCGTCTGCATGGCATGGACCGACACCCCCAGACCCCACCCCTTGGTGGACTTCATTACCTCCCCTCCCAGCGCCTGGGCGATCACCTGATGGCCGAAGCAGACCCCTGCCAGCTTGACGTTGGCATCGTGGGCCCGGCGGATCCAGTCGCGCAGCGCCAGGATCCATGGGATGTCACTGTAGGCATCGTGACGCGAGCCGGTGATGAGCCAGGCATCGCATTCGGTCAGATCCGGGGGCAGATCGCCGTCGAGGGCGGACCAGACCCGAAATTCCAGCTCGGGGGCCAACGCCCGGAAACCCTTGATAAACATCTCGGAGTAAACGGGACCAAAATCCCCCACCAAATCGGGGTCCAGCCGGTCACAATCGAGAATACCCAGTCGCATCTGTTACTCCTTGACAGAAGCGCCCCCGCAGACCGGCGGCCTGCGGGGGCAAGAGATTAAAGCCATGGCAGCGAGCCGGCGGCTCACTTCATGGTCGGCATGGAGAACTCGGCGCCGGCGCGCAGGCTCTGGGGCCAGCGGGCGGTCACCGTCTTCATCCGGGTGTAGAAGCGCACCCCATCCGGCCCGTGCATGTTGAGCGGCCCGAAGATGGACCGTTTCCAGCCACCGAAGCTGTGAAACGCCATGGGCACCGGAATGGGAACGTTCACCCCTACCATACCGACCTGAACCCGCGTGGTGAAGTCCCTTGCGGTATCTCCGTCACCGGTGAAGATGGCGGTGCCGTTGCCATACTCGTGTTCGTTGATGAGGCGCAGGGCCGTCTCGTAGTCCGGGGCCCGCACGATGGCGAGCACGGGGCCGAAGATCTCCTCCCGGTAGATGCGCATCTCGGGGCCGACCCGATCGAACAGGCTGCCCCCGATGAAGTAGCCCTCGCCATGGCTCAGGCCCCGGCCATCCACCACCAGCTCGGCCCCCTCGGCCACCCCCTGATCCACGTAGCCGCGCACCTTGGCCAGGTGTTCCCGGCTGATGAGGGGCCCCATCTCGTTCTCCGGACTCTGACCGAGACCGGGGCCGACCCGCAGGGCCGCCACCAGGGGCGAGAGCTTCGCCACCAGGGCATCGGCAGTCTCGTCACCCACCACCACGGCCACCGAGATCGCCATGCAACGCTCGCCCGCCGCGCCATAGGCGGCCCCCATCAGGGCGGAAACCGCCTGATCCAGATTGGCATCCGGCATGACCACCATGTGGTTCTTGGCGCCGCCCAGGGCCTGCACCCGCTTGCCGTGGGCCGAGGCGGTGGCATAGATGTACTGGGCGATGGGGGTGGAGCCGACAAACGACACGGCACCGACCCTCGGGTCGGTCAGCAGCACGTCCACCACCTCCTTGTCGCCGTTGACCACGTTGAGCACCCCGTCCGGCAGGCCCGCCTGCTTGAGCAGTTCGGCCATGCGCAGGGAGAGGGACGGATCCTTCTCCGAGGGCTTGAGAATGAAGGTGTTGCCGCAGGCCAGGGCCACCGGGAACATCCAGAGCGGCACCATGGCAGGGAAGTTGAACGGGGTGATGCCGGCGCATACCCCCACCGGCTGCATCATGGAGTGGCTGTCCACCCCGCGGCCCACGTTGAGGGAGTGCTCCCCCTTGAGCAGATGGGGAATGCCGCAGGCAAACTCCACCACCTCCAGCCCCCGGGTCAGCTCCCCCTGGGCGTCGGAGAAGACCTTGCCGTGCTCACGGCTGATGAGCTGAGCCAGCTCGTCCCTGTGCTGCTCCATCAGCTCCTTGAAGCGAAACAGCACCCGGGCCCGCACCAGCGGCGGGGTCTGGGCCCACTCCCCAAAGGCGCGCTCGGCGCAGGCAATCGCCTCGGCACACTCGTCGGCCGTGCTGAGAACGACGGAGCCCTGCTGCTGGCCGGTGGCCGGATTGAAGATGGCACCGAAACGCTCGCTGCGACTCTCGGTCGTCTCGCCGTCGATGAAGTTGTCGATCCTGTAACTCATAAATCCTCCGTGATGGGTCATCCGTCCTCCCCTCGCCGCGCCGGGGCAGCACAGGGGGATGACGCCCGGGACGAGCGCCATCCTGTGTGATGTGGGGGTCAGTCCTGGGCCTGCAGGGCGTCCTGCAGCAGGGTGAAGAGATCGTCGATCTGGCTGCGCTCGATGATGAGGGGCGGCGACAGGGCGATGATGTCGCCGGTCACCCGGATCAGCGCCCCCTTCTCGAAACAGCGCACGAACACCTCGTAGGCGCGCTTGCCCGGCGCATCGGGTATGGATTCGAGCTCGATGCCCGCCACCAGGCCGTAGTTGCGCACATCCTTCACGTGCTTGCAGCCCTTGAGGGAATGGGCCGCCTCCTCCCAGTAGCCCGCCAGCTCGGCCGCCCGGGTCAGCAGATTTTCGCTCCGGTAGATCTCGAGGGTCGCCAAACCCGCCGCCGCGGCCACAGGGTGGCCGGAGTAGGTGTAGCCGTGGAACAGCTCGATGGCCCCCTTGCCCGCCGCCATCATGTCGTCATAGATATGGTTTTGCACCAGCACGGCCCCCATGGGGATGGCGCCGTTGGTGAGCCCCTTGGCGCAGGTGATCATGTCGGGAATGACGTCGAACTCCTGGGCGGCGAAGGGGGAGCCGAGGCGGCCGAAACCGGTGATCACCTCGTCAAAAATCAGCAGGATGCCGTGTTTGGTACAGATCTCCCGCAGCCGCTTGAGATAGCCCTTGGGGGGCATGATGACCCCGGTGCTGCCAGCGATGGGCTCGACGATGACCGCCGCGATGTTGCTGGCGTCGTGCAGGAAGACAATCTTCTCCAGTTCATCGGCCAGGGTGAGGTCTTCTGCTGGCAATCCCTTGGTGAACGCATTTTTCCCTATATTGAGGGTGTGGGGCAGATGATCCACCCCGGTCAGCAGGGAGCCGAACCACTTGCGGTTGCCGGGAATGCCCCCCACCGAGATGCCGCCAAAACCCACCCCGTGGTAGCCGCGCTCGCGGCCGATGAGTCGGGTACGGGTCCCCTGGCCGCGAGCCCGCTGCCAGGCCAGCGCAATCTTGAGCGCGGTGTCCACGGACTCCGATCCGGAGTTGGTATAAAAGACGTGACCGAATCCCTTGGGGGCGATCTCCACCAGCCGGTTGGCCAGCTCGAACGGCAGGGGATGGCCCATCTGGAAGGTGGGGGCAAAATCGAGGTGGGAGATCTGCTGGGAGACCGCCTCGGCGATCTCGCGCCGACCATGGCCTGCGTTGCAACACCAGAGTCCGGCAGTGCCATCCAGTATCTTGCGGCCATCCTCTGAGTGATAATACATCCCCTCTGCCGACTTCAGGATGCGCGGCGCCGCCTTGAATTGCTGGTTGGCGGTGAACGGCATCCAGAATGCGGACATGTCGGGGGTATTGATGTCGCTGACAGGTTTCATGGTCACCTCATCCTTAAGGCGTTTAGTAACACCCGGCTCATGCCTATTAAATTAAACACCTGAATCCATAAAAAAGGGCTTTTATCGCCCGGCTTGGTGTCACCCCTCAGGGGTGGTATAAGATATTTAACACAATTTTAATAATAGTAAACAGTCAAGGAGTGTCTATCGATGGATATCGGTCACCGCCTCAAGGCGGTTCGCACCAAGGCGGCCCTCTCCCAGCGCGAGCTGGCAAAACGCTCCGGTGTGACCAACGGCTTTATCTCCCAGATCGAGAAAAATCAGGTGAGCCCCTCGGTGGCCTCCCTGCGCAAGGTGCTGGAAGGCATCCCCATGTCATTGGCCAGCTTCTTCACCGACGAGACGGAGATGGATTCCGAGGTGATCTTCCGTGCGGACGACATGCCGGATCTCGGCACCCACCCCATCAGCTACCGTCTGGTGGGTCACAGCCGCGCCAACCGCGCCATCGGCATGATGCAGGAGATACTGCCCCCGGGCGCCGACACCGGTGACGACATGCTGAGTCACGAAGGGGAAGAGTGCGGCATCGTCATCCGGGGTCAGGTGGAAGTCACGGTAGGCGAGCAGGTTCACCTGCTGGCACCGGGGGATGGCTACTACTTCGACAGCCGCACTCCCCACCGTTTTCGCAACGTGGGGGATCAGGAGTGCGTGCTGATCTCGGCCAACACGCCCGCCAGCTTCTGACGGGCCTTCTCCCGGAACAGCCCGCCGGGATCCACCCCTGCCCGACCCGGGGATCAGGCCAGCGACACGGGCTCCCGCCCCGCCGCGCGACCCCCGACACCACAGGCCAGGGCGCCCGGTTTGCCCCGCCGTTGGCCCGGGTTGTTCGGGGTCAGTGTTTAATGAATTGTTACAAGATGGATTTACAAGCGGCAGGATGTTTAGCATATTGATACGCGGAGACTGACTTTCTGCCGGTTCAAGGAGTGAACATGAGTGACCTGACCCTGGCCCAGTGGCAACACAAGGCCGCCCATCTGACCCTGCCCTCGCAAGCCTTTATCGACGGCACCTACCGGGATGCCGTCAACGGCGCCACCTTCGATTGCATCAACCCGGCCAACGGCCAACTGCTGACCAGGGTCGCCTCCTGCGACGCCGCCGATGCCGAGCTGGCGGTCAAGGCGGCCCGTGCCGCCTTCGACGACAAGCGCTGGTGCGGCCTCTCTCCCAAGCAGCGCAAGCTCATCATGCAGCGCTTCGCCGAGCTGATGCGCCTGAACCTAGTGGAGCTGGCACTGCTGGAGTCGCTGGATATGGGCAAGCCCATCGGCGACGCCATGGGGTATGACGCCCCCGCCGCCGCGAACTGCATCGCCTGGAACGCCGAGGCGATAGACAAGATCTACGATCAGGTCGCCCCGGTGGAAGAGTCCGCCCTGGCCCTGGTGACCCGCGAGCCCCTCGGTGTCGTGGCTGCCATCGTGCCCTGGAACTTCCCCCTGGTGATGGCCTGCTGGAAGCTGGGCCCGGCGCTCGCCACCGGCAACTCGGTGATCCTGAAACCCTCCGAGAAGTCCCCCCTCACCGCCCTGCGCATCGCGGGCATTGCCAAGGAAGCGGGCATCCCGGACGGGGTGTTCAACGTGCTGCCGGGCTTCGGCCATACAGTGGGTGAGGCGCTGGCCATGCACATGGACGTGGACTGCATCACCTTCACCGGCTCCACCAAGATCGGCAAGCATCTGGTGCAGTGCTCCGGCAAGTCCAACCTCAAGCGCGCCTTCATGGAGTGCGGCGGCAAGAGTCCCAACATCGTGCTGGCGGATGCGCCGGATCTGGACGCCGCCGCCCGCAGCGCCGTCGGAGCCATCTTCTACAACCAGGGGGAAGTGTGCACCGCCGCCTCCCGCCTGCTGGTGCAAAACAGCATCAAGCCCCAGTTCATGGAGCGGCTGCTGGCCCACGCCCGCGAATGGATCTCGGCCAACCCGCTCGACCCCACCACCCGCATCGGTGCCATGGTGGACCACATCCAGATGGAGCAGGTGCTCAACTACATCGCCATCGGCCAGCAGGAGGGCGCCAAGCTGCTGCTGGGGGGCAAGCGCACCCAGCCCGAGGAGGGCGGCTACTACATCGAACCCACCATCTTTGACGACGTGACCCCGACGATGCGCATCTTCCGCGAGGAGATCTTCGGCCCCGTGCTGGCGGTGACCGGCTTCGACACCCTGGAAGAGGCCATCGCCCTTGGCAACGACACCGACTACGGCCTGGCCGCGGCGATCTGGACGGCGGATCTCAACCAGGCGGTGAAAGGGTCGCGCGCCCTGCGCGCCGGCACCGTCTTCGTCAACAACTGGGATGGCGGCGACATGACCATGCCGTTTGGCGGCTTCAAGCAGTCCGGCAACGGGCGCGACAAGTCCCTGCACGCCCTGGAGAAGTACACCGAGCTGAAAAGCACCTGGATCCAGCTCGAATAACGTCATAAATGACGCTTATCAACAAAACAGGGGGAGAAATCCCCCTTTCTCATTTTTACTCTTTTATCCCCTCGCTCAATCGATATAATCGTCAAATAGCAAGCCATTAAATTTAAAGATAAAAATGCTGTTTTTTCTGGGAAGTGTACTGTTTCTGGTGGTGGGACTGCCGCTGTTGTTCTTCGTGCTGGGTCAGGGGGAAGCCTATGTCACCTGGGGCCCCTGGATCTCCGCCATCGCCCTCATGCTGTGGCTGCTGATGGACGTGGAGAAGATCCGCCGCGGGGGCGGTCGCTGAAGTTGCTCCTGCTGTTAAAATCCCGTCAGACCCATTTATTGTCTTCTTTCCCTGCAAAAGGATCGCTACACTGACTTTTTGCGATGTTTCCCGACATCCGCACTCCAGTGAAGGTTATCCGCATGCAACAACAGATCCAGCGCCAGGGCGTCCTCTATGCCCTCGGCGCCTACACCCTTTGGGGCCTGGCACCCATCTACTTCAAGTCCCTCTCCGCCGTGCCGGCCGCCGAGATCCTGACCCACCGCATGATCTGGTCCTGCGCCCTGCTGATGGTGCTGGTGCTGCTCGGACGCCAGTGGCACAAGGTGCAGGCGGTGCTGCGCCAGCCCAAGGTGCTGCTCACCCTGGCCTTCACCTCCGTCACCGTCGGCGGCAACTGGCTGCTGTTCATCTGGGCCATCAACAACGGCCACATGCTGGATGCGAGCCTGGGCTACTACATCAACCCCCTGTTCAACGTGCTGCTCGGCATGGTGTTTCTGAGCGAGAAGCTGCGCCGCCTGCAGTGGTGGGCGGTGGGGCTCGCCTTTGTCGGTGTCGCCGTCCAGCTCATCGCCTTCGGCTCCCTGCCCTGGATAGCCCTGGTGCTGGCCTCGAGCTTCGCCATCTACGGCCTCATTCGCAAGAAACTGGCCCTGGACGCCCTCACCGGCCTGCTCATCGAGACCCTGATCATGCTGCCGCCAGCCGCCTTCTATCTGTGGGGCATCGCCGACAGCCCCACCAGCCACCTCACCCAGAATGACTGGCACCTGAACCTGCTGCTCATCGCCGCGGGCGCCGTCACCACGGCCCCCCTGCTCTGCTTCACCGCGGCGGCCACCCGGCTAAAGCTCTCCACCCTGGGCTTCTTCCAGTACATAGGCCCCAGCCTGATGTTCATCCTGGCGGTGACCCTGTATGGCGAGGCGCTGGCGCTGGACAAGATGATCACCTTCGGCTGCATCTGGAGCGCCCTGGTGCTGTTCAGCCTGGATGGCCTGCGCAGCGGCAAGCGGCGCCAGGAGGCCGGCTGAGACGCCGGCGCAATAATCTACAAGCCAAGGGGCCGCTTTCGGGGTATCAATAGGGGATGAACGCACCCCAATCCCGCATCCACTACTGGCAATCCCGGCTGCTGCCGGGGGTTGAACTCTCCCACTCCCACCACAGGGAGTTCAGCTATGGCCGCCACGTGCATCTGGACTACCACATCGGTCTGGTGCAGCGGGGCGGCCAGAAGTTCATCCACAAGGGGAACAGCCACAACCTGGTGCGCGGCGAACTCTCCACCGTCAACCCGGACGAGATGCACGACGGCCTCAGCCTGCTGCCGGAAGGGTACGAGGTGCGGGTCTTCTCCATCGCCCCCGAGCAGCTGGCCCGCTGGCTGCCGGAGCACCCCGAGCCCTTTTTCCACCAGGGATTGCAGAGCCGCCCCGACCTCTATCAGGGCTTTGCCCGACTGCACATGCACCTGGACGGCCCCGCCCCCGACGGCCTGCTGGCGGAGAGCCAGTTGCTGGCCCTGCTGGGCGAACTGTTCCGGCTCGCCCCCGAGCGCCACGCCCTGGCGGATCCCCAGCTCAGGTTCCTGCGCGACCATCTGCTGGCCCGGCTGGACGAGCGCCACACCCTGGAGGACCTGGCCGCCCTGTTCGGGCTGGATCGCTTCGCCTTCCTCCGTCAGTTCAAGAAGAAGACCGGCATGACCCCCTATGCCTGGCTCAAGCGGCTGCGCCTCGAACAGGGCAAGCGCCTGCTCGGCAGCGGTCTGCCGGTGAGCGAAGTGGCTCTGGCGGTGGGCTTCTTCGATCAGAGCCACTTCCACCACGGTTTTCGTCAGGCCTTCGGGCTCACCCCGGCGGAGTATCGCCAGCAGATGCTGCCCGCCTGAATCGTCGCCGCTGCAATCTTTTACAATCTCCCGTCCCCCGTCCTGCCCCATGCTGTCACCTCCATACCGCTGTCGGAGGTCTTTTATGTTCACCAGCCTGTTTCTGACCCTGGGTCTCGTCCACCTCGTCGCCCTGGCGAGCCCGGGCCCGGATTTCGCGCTTATCCTGCGCACCAGCCTGCACAGGCCCACCGCCCTCGGAGCGGCCCTTGGCATCGCCCTCGCCATCCTGCTCCACGCCACCCTGAGCCTGACCGGCATCAGCCTGCTGATCGCAAGCCAGCCCTGGCTCTTTCTCGCCGTGAAACTGGTGGGCGCCCTCTATCTGGGCTGGCTGGGCTGGGGGGCACTGAAGGCGGCCTGGCAGGGAAGCGGGGATCTGGCGCTGCGCGCCGGAGGCGAGCGGCCGGGCTGGCGCAAAGGGGTGAAGAGCGGGCTGGCCACCAATCTGCTCAACCCCAAGGCGATGCTGTTCTTCATGGGGCTGCTGGCCGCCATGGTGACGCCCCAGGTGGATGGCCTGACCCGGGGATTGCTGATCCTTGAGCTGTTCCTGCTCTCCCTCGTCTGGTTCAGCGCCCTGGCCTGGAGCCTCTCCACTCCCCGCGCCCAGCACCTGCTCGGCCGCATCCAGCGCCCGCTCAACCTGATGACGGGCCTGCTGTTTGGCGCGGTCAGCCTCTCCATCCTGGTGGATCTGCAAGGGCACTGGCCAGCGGCCTGACCGGCACGTCCTTGTTGGCGGCAAGCAGGGAGGGGCCTTGACGGACGGCGCGACTACTCCCCGCGCCGCATCCCCTTGCGCAGGTAGACGTAACCCTCCCCCGGGCTGCCCCAGCGCTGATGGGCGCCGTTGTCATAGGCCCTGTCCAGCAGCCGGACACTGTCCGGGCCGATCCAGAGGTACTGCACCAGGGTGGTGGCACCGCCAAAATCGGTGGCGCAGTGCCCGACCCGGGTCTGTCCTTTGTACTCCCCGCCCGGCTGGCGGGTCAGCCAGATCTCGCACCCTTCGCGCAGGGAGAGTTGCTGCGGGGTGAGGGAATCGAGCAGCTCGGGCCGACGCCAGGCGCCGGCAAAATCCGTGGCCCTCGGCATGGTCAGTTCGGCCATCAGGATGCGGCCATCGGGCAGGGAGGAGAAGCGGTAGATGCGCTGGCGAAACGGTCGCTGCGCCCGCTCGGTCAGAAACTGCTCCGCATAGACCCAGCGGAAGGGGCCCTCCCCGGGCCAGATCTCCACCAGCCGCAGCTCGGCACTGGTGAAGCGGGCATCGAAGGTGGCCTGCTCCTGGCTGGAAAACTCCCCCGAGAACCAGGAGAGCAGGGGCTCCAGCCTCCCCTGCGTGGCATGGGGGCCGGGGGCCGTCACGAAGGGGACGGGCGCCGCCCAGATCAGGCTGGCGTAAAACAGCCCCAGCAGGGCCGCCATCAGCTGTGTCATCGAATCCTTCCGAGTCGCTTGCATGGCGGCGATTATATGAGCGAACGGTGACAATAACCTCTATCTTGATCAACTCCTTGAAGAGAAAACGAAAAATCCTCTCTGCAGGCGAAAGGAGGCGACGCACCCCCGCAGGCCACGGGGATGACGGCTATCCTTGCTGCGACCCGTCCCTGTTGCCACCAAGAGGAGTCCCCCATGAACACAGTCACCCTGCATCGCGTGCTCAAGGCCCCGCCACAGCGGGTATACCAGGCCTTTATCGAGCCGGACGCCCTGGCCAAATGGCTGCCCCCCCATGGCTTCACCTGCAAGGTGGCGGCGCTGGATGCCAGGGTCGGCGGCCAGTTCAGGATGTCGTTCACCCACTTCGCCAGCGGCCACACCCACGCCTTCGGCGGCGAGTATCTCGTGCTGGAGCCGGGCAAGCGCATCCGCTACACCGACCGCTTCGACGACCCCAACCTGCCGGGGGAGATGCAGGTCACCATCACCCTCACCCAGGTGCTGTGCGGCACCGATCTCGCCATCGAACAGGCGGGTATTCCGGCGGTCATCCCGGTGGAGATGTGCTACCTCGGCTGGCAGGAGTCCCTGATGCAGCTCGCCACCCTGGTGGAGCCCGAGATCCCCGCCGAGTGACCCGACACGGGGGCTCCCCCGGTGGCCCCCGCACAGATACCCCTTGTGAGAGAGGGGCCTGATCAGGTATCTCTGTGGGCAGGGCGGGCTGCGTCCTTGCAGCGACCATCCACCGCCAGGAGCCCCCATGAAACGAGTCTTGATGATGACCATGGCCGCCGCCCTGCTGGGCGGGTGCGCCGTGAAGAACCAGGTCACCCACAGCCTGCAGGCGATCCCGCTCACCGCCTTCCAGCAGAGCGAGAGCAACCCCAACCAGCGCATCTACAAGGAACCCGGCGTGGATCTGCGCCAGTACCATCAGGTGCTGCTCGACCCCTTGCAGTTCATCCGCCAGGAGAACGGCCAGTGGTATCTGCTGACCGCCAACGAGCAGAACGAGATCGGCCGCTACTACCACGCCACCTTCCAGCGGGAGCTGATGAGCCAGGGCGTCAAGATGGCTACCGAACCCGGTCCCGGCGTGATGCGGGTGCAGGCGGCCATCACCAACTTCGACCTGACCCGGCCCGACCCCAAGCTGCGGGATCTGCTGCCCGCCAAGATCGCCATCAACGTCACCCGCGAGGTGATAGGCAAGGAGCCCTATCTGCTCAAGGTGGGCAGCATGGCCCAGTTGCTCGACGCCCAGAGCGGCAAGCTGCTGGTGCGGGTGATGGACGCCCGCGAGAGCCCGGACACCACCCACAAGGATTCCCCCATCACCGCCCTGGAGATGGAGAAGATGATCGATCAGTGGGCCGCAAGTCGCGCCAAACAACTGGCCGACAACCTGGGGCGCTGAGCCGGGCCGAAAACGACAAAGCCTGCCAGGGGGCAGGCTTTGTCGTCGCTGAAGCACGGCTTATTGCAGGTTCAGACCGCCCAGGTAATCCCGCTTGCCCAGATCCACCCCGGCCTGGCGCAGCAGGGCATAGGTCATGGTGAGGTGGAAGTAGAAGTTCGGGATGCCGTACTCGTGAACGCAGCTGTGGCCGTCCATCCCCTTGCCACCGGCCCAGTAGGGATAGTAGTGACCGCTCGCATACTGGCTGAAATCGGCGTCCAGCTTGCCTTGCAGATAGGCGATGGTCTTGGCCACGTGGGCGCGCAGATCCGCCATGGTCTTGGGATCATCCCCCAGCACCGGCGGCTCGCTCAGGCTGGCGGTGGCCACCACGGCGCGGGCGCTGTCACAGCAGATCAGCACCTGCTTGCTCAGGGGCAGCATATCGACGATGAGGCGCTCATTGAAGAAGTTGTCCACGTTGAATTTCTTCGCCTCGGCGTGGGCCTCGGCCTTGGCCAGACACTGGTCCAGGTTGGTCAGCATCTTGATGAACTGGGCTGCGATATCACGATTCATAATGCACTCTCGGTTGGTTGAAGGCAGTAAAACGAGCGGCTCCACTATAGCGCATCCCCCTTGCAGTTCGAGCCCGAGGGGATGAAAAGCGAGGGCGTCCTCCGTGCCCTGCGACAGGCGGTGGCGATCACCGGCGGGCAGCGAGACCAGAACGCCGCGCCCCGTCGCCGCACCGAGTCCCTCTTTCCCCTTTTTTTGATCTGTGACAGGCATCTCGTTTTTCGAGGGGCGTAGTCTGGAGCCCGTTGCCCCGGCACGGGCCGGGGCACCCATCCCACAAGGAGAATGCCATGAAGATCTACGATCGAAACCGCAATGTGCTGACCCTGGGCCAACGGGTGATGATTGCCGCCACTGGCGCAGTCGACACCCTCAAGGAGGCGCACACCGACAACCTGACCCCCTATGAGGCGGAACATGAGAAGTGCGTGCTGCTGACGAACAGCCAGGAGCGCTACGCCCCCATCGAGTTGATTAGACTAGGCTGATCCCGTTTCCCGTCACCCTACTCTTTACAATTCACCCGGCCGCACGTCCGTCGCTGGCCGGGTTTCTCTCTCCGCTATCGACTCCTTCTCCGAGCCGCTGCCACCTTATAAGGGCGAGGCGATGCAGCTGGCCGGGATCCAGCCTGATTGCCCCGCTTCGTTGTGAACCCAGAGCCAGCCTGCCAGCTCCCGCTCCACCCGTACCCGCTCCCCCGCCGCCACGTCCAGCTCGCGGGCGGTATAGTCCTGGCGCGCCTGCGCCTCCCCGGCGCTTATCGGGGTCAGCAGGGACAGGGGCGCCCACCCCTCGTTGCCGTCTGCGGTAAAGGTGCGTACCCAGCCCGGAAACTCGTCGTCCTCGTGGCCGATGCGCACCCGCTCCCCGGCCAGAAAGGCGATGGGATTGGGGTAACAGGTGTGGTGCGCCCTGGTGATCAACGCCAGCATTGTCTCTTCCTCCGACAGGTTCTGTTTGGTGACGCCCCGAGTCATACCACAACCCGGACCCCGTTGCGTCAACCGGGCTCACACCCTCTGGCAGAGGGCGATCTCCCCCGGGGCGGGCCGACGACCCTGATCCCCACGATTCATTACTGCCAGTGAATTTTCATATCATCCGAGTGTCATTTCAGTGAACACATCGCCGCCCTAGACTGCTTCTCGAACCTTAACGAGGAGTCTTGTATGAAACTCACCCCTATCCCGCTGCTGGCCGGCACCCTCGCCTCGGCCTTCTCTTTCAACACCTTCGCCGGTGACATCGTCTCGGTGCAGTTCAGCGATGGCCGCCCCGCCGTGACCGGGGTCGAAGCGGTCAACAACGCGCTCAACCCCATCGGCGTCAACGTGGTCACTGTCGACATTCCCGAGGCCGCCAGGCCCCTGCTTGAAGCCTCCCACCGCCGCGCCCTGACCAAAGCGGAGCACGGCGCCCTGATCTCGGCCTTCAACCTGAGTCAGGGAGAACTGCTGGAGCAGGCCAGGCTCGCAGGGCGCGCGCCTGCGGTGCAAGGGGGCGGCGTCGCCACCGAAGAGACCGGCGTCGGCCCCTACCCCAAGGTCTATGACCTGATGGCGCTGGACGAGCGTACCCGCAGCGCCGTGCTCGGCAAATATGGCCGCATGCACGTCAACTCCGCCGAAGACGGCACCGACATCGACGAGGTGATGACGGTGGTCAGCGGCGGCCCGTTCCGCTGGGGCTTTACCCTCAAAGACGGCAGTATCGCCCGCTTCCAGATAGACAAGGTGGGCCTTGAGGACAAGGCCGTGCGGATCAGCTATCACGGGCTCGGCATGCACGCCGGGTTGATGGACGCAAAACAGGGGCTGCTGGTGGCCTTCGCCCACGGACCCAGAGCGTTCACCATGCGCTACCAGGCGGATGTGCCCCACGCCCAGTTGCTCGGCACCAACCCCTGGGCCGATGTCGGCATCACCCTGCCCCCCGCCCCCGGCAAGGTGCAGTAAGCCGGTGCGTGCCATCTGGCGGCGGGGCCCGGGCCCTGCCGCCTGCTTTTATGCCTGCCGTCACGGGCCGGGTCGCCTCTCTTTCGTCTGCGTCTCTGCCGGGCCCGCCACGCCCCGGAGGGCCATGATCCGGGCCGGTCTGCCACGGGCAACTCTCTGTCTGTCGGGGGATGGGGGGTGGACACCCCGGGGATCCGCACTATTGTGATAAAAGTGCGCAATGATGGCGCCATCATTTACCAGTAGTGAATTAACGGGGGCAGGATGAACAAGATCACGGCGCTGAACGTCTTTCGCCGGGTGGTGGAAATGGGCACCTTCAAGGCGGCGGCGGACGACCTGCGCCTCTCCCAGGCGGCGGTCAGCAAGAACATCAACGAGCTGGAAGCCTTTCTGGGCATTGCGCTGATCAACCGCACCACAAGGCGGCTGAGCGTCACCGAATCGGGCATGGCCTATTACGGCCAGATATGCGCCGTGCTGGACAGCCTGGAGGCCGCCGACCAGTCCATCATGGCCGCCTCCTTCACCCCCAGGGGCAGGCTGAGGATCGGCATGCCCATGTCCTACGGGCTGATCCGCCTCAACCCCCTCGTCTGCGAATTCCAGCGCCGCTACCCGGAAATCGGCATCGAGGTGATCCTGAGCGACGCCTACATGGATCTGGTGGATCAGGGGCTGGACGTGGTGATCCGGGGGGCTGGCACCCTGGAGGACTCCACCCTGCGCGCCAAACCCCTGTGCGAGGTGCAGCGGGTGCTCTGCGCCGCCCCCGATTACCTGAAGGAGGCGGGCCAGCCCGCCCACCCGGCGGATCTCAAGGCCCACAACTGCCTGCGCTACAGCCTCTCCTCCTCCCCCAACAAGTGGTTCTTCATCCGGGACGCGGAGAGCGTGGCGGTGGAGCTGCCCCCCGCCAGCTTCTGCGCCAACAACGGCATCGCCCTGAAACAGGCGGCGGTGCAGGGGCTCGGGGTGATCCTGGTACCGGATGAATTCGTGTCGAACGACCTGTCGGACGGCACCCTGGTCAGACTGCTCCCCAACTGGCAACCCGACCCCCACGCCCTGTTCGCCGTCTACCCCTTCCACAAGGAGCAGTCCCGCAACGTGCGGCTCTTTATCGAATTTCTCGTCAAGGCGTTTCAGTTGCGGTGAGTCAGACAGGCGGGAGCCTGGGGTTTGTGCCTCTCGGCCACGATACCTGTATGCAGCGTGTAGGTTCGATTAGCGAAGCGTAATCGGACGATCGCGTCATCGGACAATCGAACGATCGCGTCACCGGTACATCCCATCATCTGACAACCGCGCGATGGGGCCCACGAGCGGCTCGCCGGGCGGCAAGGCTATGCTTGGCTTTTCGGCCGAGGCGAGAGGAATGTATGGCCAACTGGCGGCGGGCATGGTGGCCCGGCGGAACCTGGTTCTTTACCGTCAACCTGCTGGAGCGGCGCAACAACCGGTTGCTGGTGGAGCAGATCGACCTGCTGCGCCATAGCGTTGCCAAGGTGCAACAGGCTCACCCCTTCGCCATTCATGCATGGGTAGTGTTGCCCGACCATCTCCACTGCATCCTCTCTTTACCGCAGGGGGACACCGATTTCCCCCTGCGGTGGCGGTTGATCAAAAGCCACTTTTCCCGCGCCTTGCCGGTGACCGAGCGGCGTAGCCAGACCCGGTTGCGCCACGGGGAGCGGGGCATCTGGCAACGCCATTATTGGGAACACCTGATCCGGGATGAGCAGGATTACCGCCACCATATGGATTATGTCCATATCAACCCCCTCAAACATGGTCATGTCACGCGGGTGGCCGATTGGCCGTATTCCACCTTCCATCGTTACGTGGCGAGTGGCGTCTATCCGCCGGATTGGTGCGGGTCGGTGGATGGGGTGTTGGGAGGATTGGAGTAAACCCCTAAAAGGGTTGTTCCGTTGTAAACGTCTGATTACGCGATCGTCCGATTACGCTTCGCTAATCGAACCTACGGTCTTGTGCAGAAGATGAATATTCGGACACCATTATTTTACCTATAACCAACCTAGCTAGCTACTCTTTGCGCATAAAGATAGGTGTCCGAGATTTATATATTACTTTAAGTCACCAGTAATGACCTTAATTATATCATCTAATGGTGAGACTCGCGTTCTCGCTTTTAATAACGTGTCTTTGTTAAAAAGAGCAGCATAACTTGTTTTTTCTGTTGGACTACCGTTTAGCTTTGGATGTAGTAATGCTTTACATGTCTGATTATTACATGGTGTCGGTCTTTGTATTTCAAGTATGTCAATCAACATTGCTTCAATACAAGGATCAACACCAATAAGGATTATTTTTTTCTTTCTTGCTGTGCTAACCTTAGTTTTAGGCCATGGTAAATCAAGGTCTAGTAGTGCTGCTACACGGTCACAACCAGAAGAGTTTAATGTCCCGATTGCATCACCTATTACATTACTTGGACCTTTCCCACCAGCGCTTTTTACCTTTACACTTGGGTTACCTGTAGAGAATAATGACCTCAGATAACTAATAAAGGCCTCTTCTGTTTCTCCTTCCCCAACAAAAACAAGAGTTTCTTTTAATTTTCTTGTGAATTTTGTTCGTGCCATAAAGTCTGTTCCAGTTACTTTAGTCAAAGTTGGGTACTGCACCAAGAGAACCAGAGACATACTTTGCGTACAAATTGTCCCTTGCTAACAAGCCTTCTACATCATCCGCTCTGTAAGCACTTGAAATTCCATTTCTTTTTTCTACTAGGTAACAATGCTGCATTCTCAAACTCTTCAATACTTCGGGAGAATGAGTATTGAACAAAAGTTGAGCATTCATGTGGTTCTTGGACTGACTCTTAAATAAGTTTATAATTTCTACCGTGAGGTGTGGGTGAAGATCATTGTCAAATTCATCTAGAATAGCTACACCACCCGTTGTGAGCGTCTCCATTATAAATGCAAGAATACAAAAAGCACTCTTCGTACCACTAGACTCCATGAATATTGGGATTTTAAAAGAACCTTTTTCACACTCATGAGTAAACATGGGTATAGTTGCATTCTCTTCTTGACCCGTTTCTGAGTTCATTAGAAGACGTTCTTCAAGCGTTATATCTTCAATTCCAAGATCATATTTAATCAGTAAATCTTTGATCTTTTTAAAATCGTCTGGATTGTTTTTATAAAACTCTATGGATTGGTCAAGGTTATCTGAAATATTTTTTTTACCAATAGCCTGGATGTTACTGCGGTTAGTTCTGAAATAATAAATCGGAAGCAATAGAACAGAGTTCTCCACATCATCTTTTTCTTCTTCCGACAAAAGATTATCAATGAATGAAAATATAGAGCAATTTCTTGGGGCTTTTTCTAGAATACGCTCATCCAAAGATGAACCATATTTTTTGCTCTTAGAAACTTTGTATTTGAATTTTTTGTTGTCAATAAGCTTTCTAGAAATAACGTTTGAATACAAACGTGATGTTTTAAGCTTCAACGACTCTTCAACTATATATTCAGAGTTGAGTTCGATATAATATTTATATTCTACTTCATCATTATGCTCTTTCGTCCTAGGAAGAACAAAAGAGAGTTCAATTACCGTATTGTTTTTTGATGTCTTCGCATGTGGAAGTATAAATATTCCCTCCCTCTGATCAGCGAAGCCAAAAGAATCGGGGATAAACCAAGATAAAAATGATAGTGGCTTGAGAAGGTTTGACTTACCAGCACCATTTGCACCCATGACAGCCATTACCTTGGCAATCTTGGAGCCATCTAGTAGTTCATAGTCATAGTATGAATGGGGAGCTCTTTTATTGACTGAAAAGTCAACTTCACATTCATTCAGGTAGGATTGAAAATTAATAAACTTATACTTTTTAATCATACTAGGCGCCTCTAGACATAAAATCGTCTTAGTTGCTCTAATGTATGATACAAAGTCAGCGCTGTCGATAGACAGCCTAATCTCGTCAGCTGAAGTAACGCTGGGACAGGTAGGCGCCACCTGACGTCCTTCATTGATCCACATAAGTTGCACGAGATGTAGCTACTGATATAGAAGTCTTCCGACCAACAAAACTGGGCAGGTTGAGAGCAGTTACAGCTAGTAGGTTTGAATAGCTAAAGGTATTTGGACTATCGCGAATCTAATCATATAAAAACCAACCCGGCCTACGCCGGGTTGATTGCATCAAAAGGCGAAAGAAATCAGAGCGCCTCCAATCTGGCATAAGCCGTCACCAGCCACTTGGCGCCGACCTCGTCGAACTGGATTTGCACCCGGCTCTGCTGGCCGACCCCTTCGAAGTTAAGCACTATGCCTTCCCCGAATTTCGGGTGCAGCACCCGCTGGCCGAGCTTGATGCCGCTGGCGTCGAAGCTCTGCTGCACCTCGTTCTGGCTAAAGCGGCCGTACTGGGTGGGGCGGCTCACCTGAGTGCGCAGCCGGATCTCCTCCAGACACTCGGCGGGCATCTCGCGGATAAAGCGGCTCGGCTTGTGGAACATCTCGCGGCCATAGATGCGGCGGCTCTCCGCATAACAGATGTAGAGCTTCTCCATGGCGCGGGTCATGCCGACGTAACAGAGGCGGCGCTCCTCTTCCAGCCGGCCCGACTCCTCGGTGGATTGCTGGCTGGGGAACATGCCCTCTTCGACGCCGACCAGCAGCACCAGCGGGAACTCCAGCCCCTTGGCGCTGTGCAAGGTCATCAGCTGCACCGCGTCGGCATATTCGTCCGCCTGATTCTCGCCCGATTCCAGCGCCGCGTGGGCGAGGAAGGCGGAGAGATCGCTCATATCTTCCAGCTCGTCCGGGCGCTGGTACTGGCGGCAGGCGGTGACCAGTTCGTCCAGGTTCTCTACCCGCGCCTGGGATTTCTCGCCTTTTTCCGCCAGATACATCGCCTTGAGGCCGGAGTGCTGGATGGCGATATCCGCTTGCTGGTGCAGCGGCAGCAGGGAGACCTGCTCCTCCAGCGCGTCGATCAGCTCGACAAAGCCGCGCACCGCATTGCCGGCGCGACCGGTCAGCACCTTGTCGTTGAGCAGGGCCTTGGCCGATTGCCACAGGTTGAGCCCCTGATCGCGGGCGTTGTTACGCAAGATCTCCAGGGTGCGATCGCCGATGCCGCGGGTCGGCGTATTGACCACCCGCTCGAAACTGGCGTCGTCGCCCCGGTTGTTGATAAGGCGCAGGTAGGCCATGGCGTCCTTGATTTCCTGGCGCTCGAAGAAGCGCAGGCCGCCGTAGATGCGATAGGGCATGGCGTCCTGCATCAGCGCCTCTTCCAGCACCCGGGACTGGGCGTTGGAACGATAGAGGATGGCGCAGTCGGCGAGCAGACCCCCCTTCTCTTTCCAATCCTTGAGGCGGCCGACCACGAAGCGGGCCTCGTCCACCTCGTTGAAGGCGGCGTACAGCGAAATCGGCTCACCCTCGGCCCCTTCGGTCCACAGCTCCTTGCCAAGGCGCTCCGCATTGTTGGCGATGACGCTGTTGGCGGCTTTGAGGATGTTGGCGGTGGAGCGGTAGTTCTGCTCGAGGCGAATGGTCTGCGCCCCCTCATAGTCGGTCAGGAAACGCTGGATGTTCTCAATCTTGGCGCCGCGCCAGCCGTAGATGGACTGGTCATCGTCGCCGACGATCATCACCTTGCCGGTGTCGCCCGCCAGCATCCGCAGCCAGGCGTACTGGATGCCGTTGGTGTCCTGGAACTCGTCCACCAGGATGTTCTGGAAGCGGTCGCGGTAGTGCTCGAGGATGTGCGGCTTGTTCAGCCACAGCTCGTGGGCGCGCAGCAGGAGCTCGGCAAAGTCCACCAGACCGGAACGATCGCAGGTCTCCTGATAGGTCTTGTAGATCTGCTGATAGGTGCGGGTGACGGGGTCGCCGTAGAGGTCGATGTCGCCGGGGCGCAGCCCCTCGTCCTTCTTGCCGTTGATGTAGCCCATCACGGCGCGCGGGGCCCAGTGCTTCTCGTCGAGGTTGAGCGCCTTGAGCACCCGGCGAATGAGGCGGTACTGGTCGTCGGAGTCGAGGATCTGGAAATCCTGCGGCAGCCCTGCATCCAGATGGTGGGCCCGCAGCAAGCGGTGGGCGATGCCGTGGAAGGTGCCGATCCACATGCCGCGCACGCCGTCGCCGATCACCTTCTCGACCCGACCACGCATCTCGGCCGCCGCCTTGTTGGTAAAGGTCACGGCGATGATGGAGAAGGGTGAGCAACGCTCCACCTGCATCAGCCAGGCGATACGGTGCACCAGCACCCGGGTCTTGCCCGAACCGGCACCGGCCAGCACCAGCAGGTTGCAACGGGGGGCCGCCACCGCGTCTCTTTGCTTGTCATTGAGCCCGTCGAGCAGGGTTGAAACGTCCATCACCACTCCTGTTTATTTATACAGGCGGGGATTATACGGCCTGAGCGGCCAGAGACCAACCGGCAGGATCAACGAAGGGGGCGGTGATAGTCCCGGTATTGGCCCAGTACCTCACCGGAAAAGCTGAGCAACCGGGCGCGGGGGGCATCCAGCACCTGCTGGACGGGATCAAATCGCAGTGAAGCGGCCAGCATGCGGCCCTCAGGCAGGGTCATTTCCGTGTTCCCCATCACCAGCATGCCGTCCTGATAATGCCCATGCTCGAAGCGCACGATGACGTCATTCACCATCAAGGTGCCCTGCTTGAGCTGCAGTGATGCTCGTTGCATCTCTCGCAACGCAAACAGACTGGACAATGACGGACGCCCGCTGGGCATCCGCTGCAAGTATTCGTGGGTGGTCAATTGATATTGCAACTGACCCTGACGATCGAAGACACGCTCCCGATAATCGGTGTAGCGCGTCAGCATGCCGGCAGCCTGTGCCACCGGCATCCACAACAGGAGCGCCCCCGTCAGGAGCGCTCCCACTGGTTTACAGCTGATCGGCACAGCTGACCTTGTTGTCATCCAGGTCGGTACAGGAGACGAATACCTTGTCAAAGGTCGACCCGGCCACCGGCGTCATCTGGGTTGACCAGTCATAACCCACCCCCTTGGCATAGATGGCGGTGTGGCTCTCCTGATCTTCCTGCATCCAGCCGATGTACTTCAGTGCGCCGCGATCGCTCTGGGCAAGTGCCTTGAACTCGTCGCTCGTGATGAGACACATGGGCTCTCCCATGGCCTTGGACAGCTCGGCATCCCGCGCCCCCACGGCGCCATCACAGCCGCCGGTCACCTTGATGGTCATGTCACTGCGATCCAGCATCTCATCGAAGAACGGCAGCACATTGATGTTGTACTTCACCCCCACCTCTTGAGGCTGCCAGCCCATGCCGGTATTGACGTATCGGGTCTCGATGCTTTCCCACTGGATAGTGGGCACAGTGCCTGCAAAGTGGTTCGCCAGCTCCTTGAGAGTCGCGGCATTGGCCTCGATCTCATCCTGGGTCAACGATTCGTCCAGCTTGCTCTGATCGATGGTCAGAGCGAGGCTCACCGCATCCTTCAACTGCGACTTGGCCTTGGCCAACCGTGCTTTGGCATCGTCGGTCAAACGGAAGAAATCGGCGTGCGCCACCAGCGCATCCGGCTCGATTTCCTGCTGACTGAACTGGGTCTCGAAGGTGCTGCTGCTCTCTTCATAGGTGGTGGTCGGCTGCATGCCCCAGGTGTCCTTGATGTGCATACGCGGCAAGGTCACTTCTTCCTGCTGGGTGACATAGGCGCTGTCCGGACCGTACTGGTAAGAGGCGGCGATGTTGAGGGCCGATGCCATCGCCATCGCCGAGGCCCGCAGGGCCTTGGCACCGTCGAGGTTGAGGGTGACGGTATCGTCATCGCCATAGGTGGCGCTGTAATCCGGATCCTGGATATCGGCCAGGGCAGCCGCGACGTTTTCCAGGCTGTCGGCATAGGCGCCCATCAGCTTGGCCACGTCACGGGTATATCCCTTGCCACCTTTGAGCGCCACGGAGGCGGTGCCGGGAGTATGGATGATGACATCCATCACCTTGGCCAGGCTGGTGCTGTAACCACTGCCAATGGCGGACGAGGTGAAGCCCAGGCGTTCAGCCACTACGGGGTTGTTGGTCACCTCCAGCATGGTCAGCATGGCCAGCACGATCTGGCGATCGGCCTTGCCGCTCTCACCGGTCTCGGCCTGCAGGGTCTCCTTGTACTCCTTGAACTTGCTCTCGACGTCCAGGTTTTTCAGATCGGTCAGTCCCTGCAGATCGCTCAGCACCTTGTCGACCGCCACGGAGCGGCCATTGACGCCAGCCAGGGTGGCGGAGAGGTGGGCTTTCGCCGCAGCCAGAGAGACGACGGCCTTGGTGAGGCCCGCTGTTTTCAGCGCCTCGACCAGGGAGGTGTTGAAGGCGTCATCGCTACCCAGTTCGACGATCCCCAGTTGCGCGACCTGCGCCTTGTCGAGGGTGATGCCGTTCTCCGGATTGCTGTCGCTGTCGAGCGTCTGCAGCAATGCCGCAATGCGGATCGCTTTCTCCTTGTCGTCACCCGCCAGGGTGTAAGGGGTCACCAGCGAGTTGCCCGCCTTGAGGGTCACCGCCCCCAGGCGTTGGTTGCCCAATGCGAATTCGCAGGTGTCGCCATCATCAAACAGGAATTCACCCTTGGCATTGGTGACACCGGTGTAATCGTTGCACCGATAGTCGAGGCCACCCACGACGGAATCCAGGAAGACGGCAGTGTGAAGAGGCTTGCTGCCGGTGTCGGTGCCACCGCCATTGTTGCCACCATTGCTGCCGCCACCGTTATCGTCACCACCGCCCCCGCAAGCGGTCAACATGACACCGGACAACACACAAGCCACTGCCATACTCAGCACGTTTTTTTTCATTTTTATCACCCGAACAAATGTCAAAAATACGGCCCCATCCCGGGGGCCAAGTTAATCCGGGTATAACCTAGCGTACCCATATGACAAACACCAATGCATTTCCATATGAGTGTGCTTGCCATCACGCAGGCCCCGAGCGAGCAGGAAAAATGGCCACAGACGACGGCCCTGGGAGGGGAAATAGCCACCCATCGTGGGCTGTCACACCCGGGGCGGACCTCCTGGCGATCAGCCAGCCCGCCCGCCAGCGTGGCGTCGATGAGGCCGCAGGGCTGGTGCCGATGGAAGCCAGTTTTTTCATCAGGGGGGGAAAACGGTTGCGCCTAACGTCATGAATCCAAACACAAATGTCGATCGAGCCCTATTAATCCCGGAATTTAATTCTGCAAAAACACCATAAAACAAACACTTATAAGGCAATTTGCTTATATTTCAAACCGTTAACGCAAACGTTTTTCCTCTATGATCCCCTTGACCAACGGGCTGGCTCACTTACAGTTAGCCAGCGTGCTTTATGACCTGCCAAGACAGGTTGTGGACCCTCACATAACAATCAAGGATACGATCGTGACTAAAGTGCTCAAGCTGGCCACCGTGGCCGCCCTCACCCTCGCTGCCCTGTCCGCCCAGGCAGCCTCCGAGCCCGCCGTCATCTATGACACCGCAGGCAAATTCGACAAGTCCTTCAACGAAGCCGTGTTCCGCAACGGCGTCGAAGTCTACAACAAGGACAAAGGCGTCAAGGTCAAGGAGTTCGAACCCCAGAACGAAGCCCAGCGCGAGCAGGGCCTGCGTCGTCTGGCCAGCCGTGGCAACGGCCCCATCGTCGCCGTCGGCTTCAACATGGGTTCCGCAGTAGAGAAGGTTGCCACCGAGTTCCCGAACACCCAGTTCACCATCATCGACATGGTGGTCGACAAGCCGAACGTCCAGTCCCTCATCTTCAAGGAGCATGAAGGTTCCTTCCTGGTGGGTGCCCTGGCGGCCATCGCCTCCAAGACCGGCAAGGTCGGCTTCGTGGGCGGCATGGACATCCCGCTGATCCGCAAGTTCCAGTGCGGCTATGAGCAGGGCGCCAAGTACATCAATCCGAAGATCGACGTCTATCAGAACATGACCGGCTCCACCCCGGCAGCCTTTGCTGACCCCGCCAAGGGTGCAGAACTGGCCAAGTCCCAGTTCGCCAAGGGCGCCGACGTGGTCTATGCCGCCGCCGGTGGCACCGGTATCGGTGTCTATCAGGCTGCCAAGGACGAAGGCAAGCTGGCCATCGGTGTGGATTCCAACCAGAACCACCTGCAACCGGGCACCATGCTGACCTCCATGGTCAAGTCCGTGGGTCTGGCCGCGTACAAGAGCTGGGATGACGCCGCCAAGGGCAGCTGGAAGCCGGGCATCCAGTCCCTGGGTCTGGCCGAAGGCGGGGTTGACTGGGCGCTGGACGAGAACAACGCCAAGCTGATCACCCCGGAAATGAAAGCCAAGGTCGAGAGCATCAAGGCCGACATCATCGCCGGCAAGATCAAGGTGCACGACTACATGAGCGACAACTCCTGTAAGTACTGATCCTGCAAGTACCGAGTCTCTGCTACGACTCTCAATCCAGACCGGCCCGCACGGGCCGGTTTTTAGTCTCTACTTCATGACCCGCAAGGACTGCATCATGGACCAGACAGATCGCTATGCCATCGAATTAAGGGGTATCGATAAGCGGTTCGGCGACGTGTACGCCAACAAGCAGATCGACCTTCAGGTTCGTAAAGGCAGTATTCACGGCATCGTCGGCGAAAATGGCGCCGGCAAGTCGACCCTGATGAGCATCATTTACGGTTTCTACCACGCCGACAAAGGCGAGATGCTGATCGACGGTAACCCCTTCAAACCCCATGGCTCACAAGATGCGATTGCCGCAGGCGTGGGCATGGTGCACCAGCACTTTATGCTGGTGAACAATTTTACTGTTTTAGAAAACGTGATCCTCGGCGCGGAAAACGGCTGGCGCCTGGGCAAGAGCCTGGCGGCCGCCGAGAAGCTGCTGGGCGAGCTGGCACGGGACTATGGTCTCGAGGTGCCGCTGCACGAGAAGGTCGAGGATCTGCCGGTGGGCCTGCAACAGCGGGTCGAGATCCTCAAGGCGCTCTATCGCGGTGCCCGCATCCTGATCCTCGACGAGCCCACCGGGGTGCTGACCCCGCAAGAGGCGGATCACCTGTTCGAGGTGCTGAAAAAGCTGCGGGATCAGGGGGTGACCGTCATCCTCATCACCCACAAGCTGCGGGAGATCCTGGCCATCACGGATCAGGTCTCCATCATGCGCCGGGGGGAGATGGTGGCCCATGTCGCCACCAAAGACACCGACAAGGAGCAGCTCGCCGAGCTGATGGTGGGCCGCAAGGTGCGCCTCAAGGTCGACAAGGGCACCGCCCAGCCGGGCGAGGCCAAGCTCAAGGTCGAGGGCCTCTCTTACGTCGATGACGCCGGGGTGGAACGGGTCAAATCCGTCAGCTTCGAGGTGCGGGCGGGGGAAGTGGTCGGCATCGCCGGAGTCTCCGGCAACGGCCAGTCCGAGCTGCTCAGCATGCTCGGCGGCATCCTCAAGCCCAGCAAGGGCGGCTTCACCATCGCCGGGGCGCAGCGCCACGAGGTGAGCCAGAGCCACCCGGCCGACCCGGAGCTGGTGCGCAACTTCGGCCTCGGCCACATCCCGGAAGACAGGCACAAGATGGGGCTCATCAACCGCTTCGAGGCGAAAGAGGCCTTCATCCTCGGCTATCACCGCCGTGCCCAGTACAACAAGGGCTGGCTGCAGGACAAGGAGGCGATCCGCCAGGATTGCCAGGCCAAGATGGACAAGTGGGACGTGCGCCCGCCGAGCCCGGAGCACAAGACCGCCAACTTCTCCGGCGGCAACCAGCAGAAGCTGGTGATCGCCCGGGAAGTGGAGCAGGACCCGGATGTGCTGCTGGTCGGCCAGCCGACCCGGGGCGTCGACATCGGCGCCATCGAGTACATCCACCAGCAGATCATCGCCATGCGCGACAAGGGCAAGGCGGTGCTGCTGGTGTCGGTGGAGCTGGACGAGATCATGAGCCTCTCCGACCGCATTCTGGTCATCGCCGATGGCCGCATCGTCGGCGAGCTGGACGGCGCCAGGGCGGATGAACGCACCATCGGCCTGATGATGGCGAACATAGTTCCTGACGACGTGGCGGCAAGCCAATCACAAGGAGCCACATCATGAAGGTCACAACCACTTGTAACGGATTCGGCCTGATGATGGTCAACACACCAGTCCCCGACGATATCAAGGAGGCCCATTCATGAGCCAAGCACGTGTTCCTGCCTGGATATCCGTGGGCGTGCTGCCCGCAGTCAATATCCTGCTGGCCTTCCTGGTGTCGGCCATCCTGTTCTATTACCTCGACATCAGCCCCATCGAGGCAGCCGAAATCATGTGGTACGGCGCCTTCGGCACCGGCGAGGGGATAGGCTTCACCCTCTATTACGCCACCGGTTTCATCTTCACCGGTCTGGCGGTGGCGGTGGCCTTCCACGCCGGCCTGTTCAACATCGGCGGTGAGGGGCAGGCCTATATCGGCGGCCTCGGGGTCGGTCTGGTCTGTCTGCTGCTCGGGGACGTGCTGCCGTTCGCCCTCTTGCTGCCGCTCGCCATCATCGCCGGCGGCCTGTTCGGCGCGGCCTGGGCCTTCATCCCGGCCTGGCTGCAAGCCAAGCGGGGCAGCCACATCGTCATCACCACCATCATGTTCAACTTCATCGCCGCCTCGCTGATGGCCTACCTCTTGGTCGACGTCTTCAAGCCGCCAGGATCCATGGCCACCGAGAGCAAGGTGTTCGCCATGGCGAGCTGGCTGCCGAAGATGAGCGAGCTGCTGGCGGCGGTCGGCGTGACGGTGCCGAACAGCCCACTCAACATCAGCTTCTTCTGGGCGCTGATCTGTGCGGCCCTGGTGTGGGTCTTCATCTGGCATACCCGCTGGGGCTACGAGATCCGCTCCGTGGGCGCAAGCCAGAGTGCCTCCGCCTATGCGGGCATCTCCTACCCCAAGGTGGTGATCCTGGCCATGGTGATCTCCGGCATGCTGGCGGGCTTCTTCGCCCTCAACGTGCTGCAGGGTGAGCTGCACCAGATCAAGCTCAACTTCGTGGAAGGCTTCGGCTTCACCGGCATCGCGGTGGCCCTGATGGGCCGCAACCACCCGGTCGGCGTCATCATCGCCAGCCTGCTGTTCGGCTTCCTCTACCAGGGCGGCGCCGAGCTCAGTTTCGAGTTCGGGGTGGACCGCAACATCGTCGTAGTGCTGCAGGGTCTGGTGATCCTGTTCTGCGGCGCCCTGGAGCACATGCTGCGCCCGCGCATCGAGCAGGCCTATCTGGCCTTTGCCAACCGCCCGGCCGCCCAAGTGAAAGGAGCCTGATCATGTTCGAAATGCTGATCCTGATGCTGGATGCGACCATTCGTACCGCGCCGCCGCTCATTCTTGCCGCTATGGCCGGGATGTTTTGTGAACGCTCCGGGGTGGTCAACATCGCCCTGGAGGGCAAGCTGCTGGCCTCCGCCTTCGCCAGTGCGGCGGCGGCCGCCGTCACCGGTTCCGCCTGGATTGGGCTGGGGGTCGGGGTGGGGATCTCCATCCTGTTCGCCCTGCTGCACGGCTTCGCCACCATCACCCACCGGGGTGATCAGGTAGTGAGCGGCATGGCCATCAACATCCTGGCGGCCGGTCTCACCGTGACCCTGGGGCGCTACTGGTTCGATCAGGGGGGCCAGACCCCGGCGCTCTCCGGCGCGGCGCGCTTCGCCCCCATCGACCTGCCCTATGCCAAGGAGCTCTATGACGTGCCCGTCATCGGCCAGCTCTACAGCGAGCTCTTGAGCGGTCACTCCCTGCTGGAGTACGTGGCCTTCGCCGCCGTGCCCCTGGCCTGGTGGGTGCTGTTCCGCACTCGCTTCGGCCTGCGGCTGCGGGCGGTGGGCGAGGCACCGGCGGCGGTGGATACGGCCGGTATCTCCGTGGTGCGGATGCGCTATACCGCCCTCATCATCGGCGGCCTGCTGGCGGGGATCGGGGGCACCTATCTGGCGGTGGCCCAGACCGCCCAGTTCATCCCCAACATGAGCGCGGGCAAGGGCTTCATGGCGCTAGCGGCCCTGGTGTTCGGCAAGTGGCGCCCCTGGAACGCCATGGCGGCCTGTCTGCTGTTCGGCTTCCTCGACGCGGTCGCCATCCGGCTGCAAGGGGTCAGCATCGGCGATTTCCCGATCCCGGTGCAGGCCATCGAGGCGCTGCCCTACATCCTGACGGTCTTCCTGCTGGCCGGTTTCATCGGCAAGGCCGTGGCCCCCAAGGCCCTCGGCACCCCCTATGTCAAGGAGCGGGAATAGCCCCGCCCTTCATGCCATGCAAAAGGCCCGCACATGCGGGCCTTTTCTTTTTCGGGCGACGGCTCAGCCGATGGGGCGTACCAGGGCAGGTTGGTGGGGATCACTGAGGCGCTCGGCCAGATAGTCCACCAGCAGCCGCACCTTGGGGGAGAGGTGGCGGTTGTGGGGATAGAGGGCCCAGATCCCCTCCTCGGGGGCCCGCAGCTCCGGCAGCAGCTCGATGAGCTCCCCCCGGGCGAGGTGGTCGCTCACGTAGTAGTCCGGCAGTTGGATGATGCCGATCCCCTTGATGGCCGCATCCAGCAGGGCGTGGCCGCTGTTGCACTGAAGCAGACCGCGTACCCGCACGCTGTGGGGTTTACCGTTCAGGGTGAAGTGCCATTCGTCCCCGTTGCCCACCAGGCAGGTGTGACGGGCCAGCTCCGAGAGACTGTTGGGCATGCCGTGGCGGGCGGTGTAGGCGGGGGAGGCACACACATAGGGTACCCGCTGCGCCAGCTTGCGGGCTACCAGGGTCGAATCCTTGAGGTGGCCGAGGCGGATCGCCAGATCGAACCCCTCGTGCACCAGATCCAGCAACTGGTTGGTGAGGTTGAGGGTCACCTCCAGCTGGGGGAAGCGCACCATGAAGTCGTTCACCAGGGGGGCGATGCGGCTCTCGCCGTAGGAGACCGGGGCCGTGATGCGCAAGGAGCCCTGAGGCACCGCCTGATGGCGTCCCACCGCCAGCTCCGCCTCGTAGAGGTTGTCCAGCAACTGGCGGCAGTGGCGAAAATAGATCTCCCCGAGTTCGGTGAGACGCACCTGACGGGTGGTGCGCAGCAGCAGCTTGGCCTGCAGCCTGTCTTCGAGCTGCGCCACCTGGCGGCTCACCTGGGCCACCGACACCCCGAGCTTGCGCGCGGCCGGGGTAAAGCCCCCCTGCTCCGCCACGCTGACAAATTCACAGACCCCTTCCCAGCCGAACATTATTACCTGTGTGTAAAAGTGATTTGATACTTAGCGTTATTATCACCAAATCGGCGGGAAACTACACTGGATCTCCGAACTCATTTCCGTTCATCCAACCACTACGAGGACGTCATTCATGGCACAGGTTCAGAGCATCAAGTGTAAAGCCGCCATCGCCTGGGGACCGGGTCAGCCCCTCTCCATCGAAGAGGTCGAGGTCATGCCGCCCCAGGCCGGCGAGGTGCGGGTGCGGATCGTCGCGACCGGCGTCTGCCACACCGATGCCTTCACCCTCTCCGGTGAAGATCCGGAAGGGGTCTTCCCCTGCATTCTGGGCCATGAAGGGGGCGGTATCGTCGAGTCCGTCGGCGAGGGCGTCACCAGCGTCAAGGTCGGCGATCACGTGATCCCGCTCTACACCCCAGAGTGCGGCGAGTGCAAGTTCTGCAAATCCGGCAAGACCAACCTGTGCCAGAAGATCCGCGCCACCCAGGGCAAGGGGCTGATGCCGGACGGCACCACCCGCTTCTCCAAGGACGGCCAGCCCATCTACCACTACATGGGCACCTCCACCTTCAGCGAATACACGGTACTGCCCGAGATCTCCATCGCCAAGGTGGATCCGGCCGCCCCCCTGGAAGAGGTCTGCCTGCTGGGCTGCGGCGTCACCACCGGCATCGGTGCCGTGATGAACACCGCCAAGGTGAAAGAGGGTGAGAGCGTCGCCATCTTCGGGCTGGGGGGCATCGGCCTCTCCGCCATCATAGGCGCGCGCCTGGCCAAGGCCGGCCGCATCATCGCCATCGACATCAACGAGAGCAAGTTCGAGCTGGCCCGCAAGCTG
This sequence comes from Aeromonas sp. s10, assembly GCF_040907975.1. NCBI lineage: Bacteria > Pseudomonadati > Pseudomonadota > Gammaproteobacteria > Aeromonadales > Aeromonadaceae > Aeromonas > Aeromonas sp. s10. The sequence goes on from NZ_JBFOCV010000030.1 coordinate 107,558, forward strand.
GGTGCCACCGACTGCATCAACCCGAACGACTTCGACAAGCCCATCCAGGAGGTGATCGTCGAGATGACCGACGGCGGCGTCGACTTCTCCTTCGAGTGCATCGGCAACGTCAAGGTGATGCGCGCGGCGCTGGAGTGCTGCCACAAGGGCTGGGGCGAATCCGTCATCATCGGCGTGGCCGGTGCGGGCCAGGAGATCAGCACCCGTCCGTTCCAGCTGGTCACCGGCCGGGTGTGGCGCGGCAGCGCCTTCGGGGGCGTGCGCGGTCGCAGCGAGCTGCCGAGCTACGTACAGCGCTACATGCAGGGTGAGTTCAAGCTGGACGACTTCATCACCCACACCATGCCCCTCGAGCAGATCAACGAGGCGTTCGATCTGATGCACGAAGGCAAGAGCATCCGCACCGTCATCCACTACTGATCCCATGAGCGCCCCGCCCATCGCATGGGCGGGGCAAGGAGTCCTTACATGAATCTGGACATCATCAGCAGCAACAAGAGCTTCGGCGGCTGGCACAAGCAGTATCGCCACCGCTCCAATGTGCTGGGGTGCGAGATGCGCTTCGCCATCTACCTGCCGCCCCAGGCCCTCACCGGCCAGAAAGTCCCGGTGCTCTACTGGCTCTCCGGTCTCACCTGCACCGACGAGAACTTCATGCAAAAAGCCGGGGCCCAGCGCATCGCCGCCGAGCTCGGCATCGCTCTGGTAGCGCCGGACACCAGCCCCCGCGGTGAAGGGGTGGCGGACGATCCCGGCTATGACCTCGGCATGGGCGCCGGCTTCTACGTCAACGCCACCCAGACCCCCTGGCGGGATCACTACCAGATGTACGATTACGTCACCCGGGAGCTGCCCGAGCTCATCGAGACCCACTTCCCGGTCTCGACGAAGCGTGCCATCAGCGGCCACTCCATGGGCGGCCACGGCGCCCTCATCGCCGCCCTGCGCGAGTCGGGTCGCTACCGCTCGGTGTCGGCCTTCAGCCCCATCAGCCACCCGAGCCGCTGCCCCTGGGGCCAGAAGGCCCTCGGCGCCTACCTCGGCAACAACCCCCTGCTGTGGCAGGAGTGGGATGCCTGCCAACTGCTGCGCCACCACGACAGCCCACCCCTGCCGACCCTGGTTGACGTGGGGCTGGACGACCCCTTCCTGGCGGAGCAGCTCGGCATCGACACCCTGGCCGAAGTGGCCGCCACCCGGGCGTGGCCCCTGACGCTCAACCGCCATGCCGGCTACGACCACAGCTATTACTTCGTGGCAAGCTTCATCGAGGCACACCTGCGCTTTCACGCCAACCACCTGGGCGAACCGGCCTGAGGCTGACCCGCTCGTGGCCGCCCCCCCGTCAGCGGGCGGCCATTCACCCGGAAACAGGAGACAAGGATGCCTCTCTTCACCACATTGCTGGCCATGCCTGATCAGTTCGAGCGGCTGCTGGCACAGGTCCCCACCGACCACCTGGACTGGGAACCCGCCAACTGGGCCGGGATCCCCTCCGAGCGTTTCAGTGCCAGGGGGCACCTCTGCCACCTGCTGGACATCGAGGTGCTGGGCTATCAGGTGCGGTTTCGTCGCACCCTGGCAGAAAGCCTGCCGGAGCTCGCCTCCCTCGATGGCTATCAGCTCGCGCTGGACCATGATTACTCCCGGCAGGATACCGCCACGCAGCTCGACCGGTTTCGCACCGCCCGCCTGCAGACCGTCGAATGGCTGAAGACGGTGCCGTCCGACGCCTGGCAGCGCCGCGCCCGCTATGGCGGCTATGGGGAGGTGACCCTGGACGGGCTGGTGCGCCTGCTCGTCAGCCATGACCACCAGCACCTCGCCGGCATGCAGTGGCTGCTGATGCGCCTGAACGCCGATCTGGGCCTCGCACTCCCCCTCGAGTGAGGCGTCGCCCCACAGTGTCACATCCTGCAAAAAAGGCCCCGAGGGGCCTTTTTCATTGTTGCGGTGATGGGATCAGCTCCCCAACCGACTCACCTGACCCGAGCCCGCGATCTCGCTGGTCAGCGCTGGGCTGCCCCAGTAGTTGACCGCACCGGCACCAGCGATCTCTATCTTGAGCCGCGACCGGGCCCGCACCTCGACCTCGCCACTGCCGGCGATGCTCACCTCGACCTCCTCGCTGGCGAGCCCGGCCCCCTTGACGCCACCGGCGCCGGCGATGTTCAGCGCCATCACCCGGGCGGAGCCCTGCCCCAGATCCAGGTTGCCCAGCCCGGCGATGTTGCCCTCCAGCCGATCCAGCGTGAGCCCGCTGGCGACGATGTCCCCCGTGCCCGCCAGGGAGAGCACCAGATCATCCCCCTTGAAGTCGCGCAAGGTGCCGTTGCCAACTCCCGCCAGTGCCAACTCGTGCAGCGTCGGCAGGGTGATGGTGATCTCCAGCGGCTGGGTGGGGTCGAGCCGGTAGCCATCCTTGACCTCGATCTCCAGCTTCTCCCCCTTCTCGGTGAGCACCAGATAGGGCAGCAGGTTGGCCTCCCCCTTGACCCTGAGGGTGTGGCTCTCTCCCGCCACCAGGTACAGGTTGGCGGGCACGCCCGCCAGCACCCGGGTCACCTCATGCCCCAGGGGATGCTGCTGCTCCACCACGGCCCCCTCCCCGCGCACCTTGACGTCATCCTGCCAGCTGCATCCGGTCAGTCCCAGGGCCAGCACCACGCCCAGCATCCATTTCATCCAGCTACTCCTCGTTTCCTCTTTGCCGCACGGCGCGGCAGGTGAGTGGCAATCAGCAAACCCTGTGCCATATGGTTAACATCATGATTTATCTATCCATTTCAATATTTCGAGGCTCGAGGGGCACACAACAAAGAGTCATTCAGACCACAATCTGGTCAATCTGACCACACCCGAAGGAGGGCGTTGACCCATTTTTTTGGTTGCCGCCCCGGTTCGTTGAGCCAATAGTGATACCTGGTGCGTATAGAGCACTCCATCGCTGCTTCACCCGCCAGAATCAACAAGGAGTCAGAGCGTGACCCAAGCCAGCCACCCAATCGTTCATCCGGGCCTGCCTGCCCCCACCCGCACCCCGCTGCTGACCGGCGACGATCCCGACCACAAGCGCCGCGAGCTCCTCGCCTACTTCTGCCAGACCTTCGATCTCTACGACTCGCTGTTCGACTGCCTGGCCGACGAGCGGGCCTGGTTCAACAAGGCGATCCCCCTGCGCCACCCCCTCATCTTCTACTACGGCCATACCGCCGCCTTCTTCGTCAACAAGCTGCTGGCGGCCCGTCTCATCGAGAGTCGGCTCGACCCACGCATCGAGGCCCTGGTCGCCATCGGGGTGGACGAGATGAGCTGGGACGATCTGGACGAAACCCACTACGACTGGCCCTCCGTCAGCGAGCTGCGCGCCTACCGCGGCCGGGTGCGGGATCTGGTGTGTCATTTCATCGAGCGGATGCCGATCGAGCTGCCCATCCATTGGCAGAGCCCGGCCTGGGTCATCCTGATGGGCATAGAGCACGAGCGCATCCACCTCGAGACCTCCAGCGTGCTGATCCGCCAGCTGCCCCTGGCCTGGGTGCGCAGCCAGCCCCAGTGGCCGGTCTGCCCCGAGGCGCGCCACGATCTCGCCGCCGTCCCCGTCAACACCCTGCTGCCGGTGGCCGGCGGCCAGGTGCGCCTCGGCAAACAGGATGCCACCTACGGCTGGGACAACGAATACGGCGAGCGCCACATCGAGCTGGCCCCCTTCCAGGCCAGCCGCATGCTGGTGAGCAACGCCGAATACCTGGCCTTCGTGCAGGCGGGCGGATATGAAGCGCCCGCCTGGTGGGACGACGAGGGCCGGGGCTGGCGCCAGTATGCCAACGCCCGCATGCCCACCTTCTGGGTCGGCGATCCCAATGAACCCGAGCAGTTGCAACTGCGGCTGATGACCGAGCAGGTCCCCATGCCCTGGGACTGGCCGGTGGAGGTGAACCAGCTGGAGGCCGCCGCCTTCTGCCGCTGGAAGGCGGATCAGACCGGCCTGCCCGTCCAGTTGCCAAGCGAGGGGGAGTGGATGCTGCTGCGGGAGCTACTGGCCGGCGATCAGCCGGACTGGATGGAGGCCCCCGGCAACATCAACCTGGCCCGCTTCGCCTCCTCCTGCCCGGTGGATGCCTGCCCCCAGGGCAGCTTCTTCGATCTGGTGGGCAACGTCTGGCAGTGGACCAGCACCGCCATCGACGGCTTCGAGGGGTTCAAGGTGCACCCCCTCTACGACGACTTCTCCACCCCCACCTTCGACGGCAAGCACACCCTCATCAAGGGCGGGAGCTGGATCAGCACCGGCAACGAGGCACTCAAGTCGTCCCGCTACGCCTTCCGTCGCCACTTCTTCCAGCACGCGGGCTTCCGCTACCTGGTCTCACGCCATCAGGAGCCCGTCATCGTGAACCCTTATGAAACCGACACCCTCGTCGCCCAGTATCTCGACTTCCAGTACGGCCCGAGCCACTTCGGGGTCGCCAACTACGCCGAGGCTCTGGCCGGTCTTGCCAGCGAGCTCTGCGGTCGCCATGAGCGGGCGCTGGACATCGGCTGCGCCACCGGCCGCGCCAGCTTCGAACTGGCTCGCCGCTTCGCCCACGTGGACGGGGTGGACTACTCGGCCCGCTTCATCGACGTGGCGCTGGCGCTGGCGAGCCAGGACAGCTTCCGCTATGCGGTGCCGGTGGAAGGGGATCTGGTGGAATATTGCGAGGCGCGCCTCTCCCGCCACGAGCTCGGTCGCGAGCAGAGCGAGCGGGTCCACTTCAGCCAGGGGGATGCCTGCAACCTCAAGCCCAAGTACGGCGACTACGACCTGGTGCTCGCCTCCAACCTCATCGACCGGCTGCGGGAGCCCGCCCGCTTCCTGCGGGACATTGCTCCGCGCCTTCGCAGCGGCGGCCTGCTGGTGCTCACCAGCCCCTACACCTGGCTGACCGACTACACCCCCAAGGCCAACTGGCTCGGCGGCATCCGGGAAAACGGCGAGGCCCTCGGCACCTATCAGGCGCTGCAACGGCTGCTGGCGGAGGAGTTCGAGGAGCACATGCCCCCGAGGGACGTCCCCTTCGTCATCCGCGAGACCGCCCGCAAGTACCAGCACACGGTGGCCCAGCTCACCGTCTGGCGCAAACGCTGACGACGCGGCAAACGAAAGAGGGAGGCCCATGGCCTCCCTCTTCTTTATCCGGACCGCTTACCCCTCCTGAACCTGGGGCAGGGCCTCCTGCTCGCGGTAGCGGCGGGCCAGCACGGCGCACACCATCAGCTGGATCTGGTGGAAGATCATCAGCGGCAGCACCATCACCCCGACACTGGCGGCCGGGAACATGACGTTGGCCATGGGCACCCCGTTGGCCAGGCTCTTCTTGGAGCCGCAGAAGACGATGGTGATCTCGTCCGCCTTGTCGAAACCGAGGCGACGGCTGATCCAGACGTTCCACCCCAGCACCAGCGCCAGCAGCACGCAACTCAGCATCACGATGCTGGCGAGATCGTACCAGCCGACCTGGTGCCAGATCCCCTGCACCACCGCCTCGCTGAAGGCCACATAGACCACCAGCAGGATGGAGCTCTGGTCCAGCTTGCCGATGAGCGGGCGATGGCTGTCGACCCAGCCACCGATGAGGGGGCGCGACAGGTGGCCCACCACGAACGGCAGCATCAGCTGCACCATGATGGCCTGAATGGAGTGCCAGGTATCGACCCCCTCCCCCTGCACATTGATCATCAGCCCTACCAACACCGGCGAGAGGAAGATGCCGAGGATGCTGGAGGCCGAGGCGCTGCACACCGCCGCCGACACATTGCCCCCCGCCATGGAGGTGAAGGCGATGGCCGACTGCACGGTGGCGGGCAGGGCGCACAGATACAAGAAGCCGAGATAGATGGCCGGGCTCAGCCACTGGGGCACCAGGGGCGTGAGCAGCAGCCCCAGCAGCGGGAAGAGCAGGAAGGTGCTCGCCATCACCACCAGGTGCAGCCGCCAGTGGCCCAGGCCCGCCAGCAGGTTCTGGCGCGACAGCTTGGCACCATGCATGAAGAACAAGAGCGCCACCGCCAGCTTGGTCAGCAGACCGAACCAGACGGCCACCTGCCCCTCGCAGGGGAAGAAGGAGGCCAGGGCCACCACGGCAATCAGCACAGAGGTAAAAGGATCCAGACGCACGGAGAGTCTCCAGAGAAAGCGCGTCCCGCACGGGATGGGGACGACAGGGCACGGGGAAGGCGTCATCAGACTGCGACCCCGGATACGAAGGGACAAGCTTACCCCGAACACCCTGTGGTGCAAAGTTGAGCGGCAGCTTCATTTGTTTCATTTTGTTAAACGATAACGCGCATTCTCACAGCAAAACTAAACGAGTTTGCCCCTCCGGCCCCGGATCCGGCCAATAAAAAACGGGCGACCCTGGTCGCCCGTCTCCTGTTTGCCACATGCCGATCAGCGCTGGCTGGCCAGGGTGTCGCTGCCCGCTTTCTTCTCGTTGCCACCTGACTTGCGGGCCTGGCGCTTCTCGAAGCGGGAGATCCACCAGTAGGCCAGCGCCGAGAAGACCGCGGTCATGAAGACGTTGATGAAGAAGGCGCGCACCAGATCCACCCCGGCCGGGAAGGCGGAGGCGCTCATGCTCACCACGAAGATGGCGATCAGCACCGACACCACGCCCATCCCGAAGGTGCGTGACCCCATGCGGAAGTCGCGGGGGGTGTCGTCATGTTTCCAGCGGAACACGAAGTAGGCCACCATGATGAAGATCGGCGGCAGCATGGCGGTACCGGCGGTGAGGTTGATGGCGGTGTTCATCATCTGCTGCACCGACTCGGAACCGAAGCCGTTGACCACCAGCATCACGAACACGAAGACAAACTGCCACCAGGCGGCGCGCACCGGCACGCCGTGCTCGTTGAGCTGGGTGGTCTTCTCGCCGTAAACCCCCTGGGGGATCTCGGAGAAGTGGATCTTCACCGGCGCCGAGGTCCACATCATCATGGAGCCGAACATGGCGATGAACAGCACCACGCCGACGAAGCGGCCCACCATCGCCTCGGAAAGCCCGAAATACTGCGCCATGCCGGTGAAGATCTCCACCATGCCGCCAGCATAGGTGAGGCTCTCGCGCGGCACGAACACGTTCACCAACAGGGAACCGACCGCATACATGGCGCCGATGACGATGCCGGCACTGATGATCACCTTGATGAAGGACTTCTGGCCCCCCTTCACATCATTGAGGTAGGCCGCCGCCGTCTCGGCACCGCCCGCCGCCTGGAAGATCCAGCACATGATGCCCAGCGTCGCCCAGTTGACGGTGGGAGTCATCGCCTCCAGCGTGATGGGCTGGGCCGGCACATGATCGCCACTCAGGGCCATCAGGGCACCCAGCACATAGATGGCGAACAGGGCAAACACCCCGTAGGCCACGATCTCGGCAATCTTGCCCAGCCAGCTCGCCCCCTTGGTGGAGATGTGGGTCGCCGCTGCAAACAGCACGATGGAGATGACTGAGGTGACCATGGGCGAGAAGCTGTACTCATAGCCCAGCATGGCGTAGGAGGCGTAGGCGATGACGTTGGGCAGCAGGGAGACGAACCAGAACAGGTTCACGAACCAGTAGAGAAACGAACCCAGATAGGCCATCCGGGTGCCTAGCGGCTTTTTAAGCCAGTCGTACATCCCCGACTCGGAGTTTTTGTTGGCCGAGACGAACTCGGCAATGATGAAAACGAACGGGATGAAGTAGACGAGGGTCGCCAGCAGGAAGATGGGGGCGGAGCTGAGCCCCAGCTCGATGTTGTTGTTGACGATGTTGCGCACGTTGAACACGGCGGCAAAGGTCATCGACAACAGGGCAAACTTGCCTATGGTGCCGCGTACGGATTCAGACATGGTGTCCTCCAGTGGACTCGCGCTCCCTGCGGGTAACGCTGTGACTCTGTGATGTGTTTGGCAAGGGTCTGTCGACCCTGCCCTTTACTCTCTTGTTATGATCGGGCCGCGTGGACGGCCTTCTTGGTGAACCGGTGCAATCTCACCGCACCGGCTCGCAATACCAGTCAGACGATCGGGGTGCCCGGCGCCATCGGCACCCGCGGTTGCAACAGCACGCTCCGGCTCTCGTCCGGGGTCTCGGCGCACAGCAACATGCACTCGGATCGCTCACCGCGCATCTTGGTGGGCTTGAGGTTGGTCAGCACCACCACCTCGCTGCCCATCAGCTCCTCTTCGCTGTAGTAGGGCACCAGACTGGTGACAGTCTGCAGCGGCCGCTCGCCACCCACGTCGATCTGGACGATGTAGAGTTTGTCGGCCCCGGGGTGGCGCACCACCTCCAACACCTTGCCCACCTTCATCTCGACCCGTTTGAATTCGGCAAACTCGATCGTCTCGCTCATGCTCTTTTCCTTTTCTGGTTCAACGGTTTGCGGGTGGCCAACGGCCACCCGGTTTGATTGGGATTCAATACAGTGGCTATGGCGTCTGCATGGCAACCTGCGCTGTCGGCTGGGCCTCTTTGGCACGCGCTTCGGCGCTGAGGGAAGCTTCGTAGCGGTTGTACTTCCACCAGGCGAAGCCGAGGAAGATCACGATCCCGCCAACGTTGTAGAAGATGATGGTCATGATGTCGGCGCCGGTCGGGAAGGTGGAGGCGAGGAAGCCCACCGAGAAGATGGCGATCAGCACCGAGACCACGACGATGCCGGTGGTGCGCGACCCCATCTTGAACTCCCGCGGCAAGTGGTCGAGCTTCAGCCGCAGATTGAGGTAGGCCAGCATGATGAACAGCGGCGGCAGCATGGAGGCGGCAGCGGTCATGTTGATGACGGTGTTCATCAGATCCTGCGCTGTGTTGGAGCCCAGAGTCGGGATCACCATCAGCGGCAGCACGATAAGGTACTGGATCCAGGCTGCACGGGCGGGCACGCCGTTCTCGTTCAGCTCGACCGTCTTCTTGCCGAAGATGCCGGCCGGGATCTCGGAGAAGAAGATCTTCACCGGGGTCGCGGTCCACATCAGCAGGGAGCCGAACATGGCGGTGAAGGAGACCAACCCGACGAAGCGGTTCATCAGGATCTCCGGCAGGCCGAAGTAAGCCGCCAGCCCCTCGAACACCTGCACCGAGCCGCCGGTATATTTCAGGGTGTTGCTGTGGACGAACACGTTGATCAACAGCGAGGCGATGGAGTAGAGCACGCCGATAAAGATCCCGGCGACGATGATCACCTTCACGAAGGATTTGGAGCCCCCTTTCACGTCATTGACGTAGACCGCCACCGACTCGGCGCCACCGGCCGCCATAAAGATCCAGGTGGTGATGCCCAGGAAGGCCCAGCTGAAATCGGGGATCATGGCCTCTACCGTGATGGGGTCGGCCGGTTGCACGCCGCCCACCAGTGCCGCACCCGCCAGCAGAATGTAGGAGAGGGTCAGCAGCAGCATCAGGGACGAGGTCACCGAGGTGATGGGGCCGAGCATCTTGGCGCCGTTGGTGGAGACGTAGGTGGCAAAGGCAAACAGCACCATGCTCAATGCCGTGGTCGCCACCGGAGTGAGAATGTACTCGTAGCCGAGAAAGGCATAGGAGGCGTAGGCGATGACCCGCGGCAGCAAGGAGGTGAAGAAAAAGAGGTTCACGAACCAGTAGGTGTAGGCGGAGATAAAGGCCCAGCGACCGCCGAGGGAGCTCTTCACCCAGGCATACACCCCCGCTTCGGAGTTTTTGTTCAGTGACACGAACTCCGCAATGATGAGGCAAAACGGAATGAAGTAAAAAAGGGTGGCCAGAAAGAACATCGGGGCCGAGGCCAGACCGATCTCGATGTTGTTGTTGATGACGTTGTTGAAGCTGAATACCGCCGCGAAGGTGAGCGACAGCAGACCAAACTTGCCTATCGTATTGCGTTTGGAATCAGACATGGTGCATCTCCAGACCTGTAGTTATCTCGCGAAAGGGCGGGGCATGATGTGTAGGGTGAGCCCCGCCCTTTCGGCTTTGTCAGTGCAGAACCGGCGGCTTGTTATTTGTTCTTGAAGTAGCCGCCTTCGACGGTGACCTTGATGATCACCTTGCGCACCGGCCCGTCGCCGACGAAACGGTAGGCCTCGTCGTTCTCGAAGATCACCACCTGACCGTTGCCCACCTGCTGGCGCTCACGCACCTCGCCTGCCAGCCACTCGCGGTCTGTGGTGTCGTCATAGGCCTGCTCGACCGCCAGCTCGCTCTTGGCTGCCCACTCCACCGTCTCTGCCCCTTCCAGGTAGTAGTGAACGTCGAAGTAGCGGCGCTGCCCCTCGAACAACGAGGTGGCCGGGCTGGCCCCCTCCTGCAAGCGGTAGGTGAGGGAGTCCCCGATGGAGTGGCAGATACCGGGCTTGAGGTTCGGCAGGTTGTCGATGGCCTCCACGCAGCGGCCCCACTTCTTGCCCTCCCGGTAGATGTTTTTGAACAGGGTCAGGTTGTCCAGGGTGATCATGCGAGGTTCCTCCCGCCGTTGATGGTGAGATCGAGCCCGGCCAGCGCAGCCGGATTGAGGTTGCCACGGGCGATGGGCAGCAGGGTCAGGCCGAAGCTGAACGGCTCGAAGCGCACCCGCCAGGAGTCCAGCACCTCGGAGCCCCAGGAGTTGGAACCCAGCCCCAGCACCTTGTGATCCAGATTGAGGGTGAGATAACCGCTCGGTTCCAGCTCGTTGATGTGCTGGGCCGCGTGGATATGCTCCCAGCTGTAGGGCCAGACGCTCAGGTTGATGGGGGCATCGGGCCGCACGTAGAGACCGGCACCGTGACGATTGGTCAGGGTCGCCCAGCGCACCTGCTGGCGGTTGCCGTTGTCCTGCGGGAAGGGGTAGTGCTCCCACATCTCGCTGACTGTGCTCTGGAAGCTGTCGATCCAGTTGCTCTGGCGGCTGTCCTGATAGTTCTCGCCCGGCCCCATGCCGTAGTAGTGCAACCGGTCGAGATCCTGACGAATGCCCAGCTCGAAGCCGATCTTGGGGATGATGTCGTCATAACCGCCGTAGGGCTGGCCGGACAGTGCCACGTGCAGCTGGCCGTTCGGGCTCAGGGTGTAGACGTAGCGGCAGCGCATGCCGAAGTCGAACACCGGCGGCGCGATCAGACTCTCAACCGTCACCTCGACCGCCTCGCCCAGCTGACGCCAGCTTAAGGTGCGGAAGTGCTCCTGCATGATCTGCAGGTGGTTCGGGTGCCACAGGCTCTCGTACTCCTGCTTGTGGTTGTCGATCATCGGCTTGAAGAAGGTGAGGCGTGGGGCTCGCTCGATGAGTTCGATACCATCCTGCTGCCAGCTCACCAGCTTGCCGTCGAGGCGCGAGAAGCGCAGGGCAAAGCCGCTGCCGCTCAAGGTCAGCGCGAGGCGCTCGTCGGCAATCTGCAACGCAGTGGCGTTGGGATTGGCAAAGGGCTGCAGCTGGCGAGTCGACTCTTTCAGCTGGAACTGGTACTGGCCCAGCTCGTGCTCCGCCGCGCTGTAGCGGGTCGCACTGGCCTTGATGACCCGCAGCTGGACGAAGGTTTCCCGCCCATCAAGGGATGGCAGCTCGAGTTGCAGCTCAGTGGTGGCACCGGGAGCAACCCCTTCCAACCGGATTTGCTGGCTGGCCAGCAGCTCGCCCTCGGCCTTCACTTCGACCAGCAGGCGGATATCGTCGAGAGTGGAGAACCAGTAGCGGTTTTCCACCGCCAGCTTGCCGCTGGCCAGATCCAGTGCCCGCACCTTGACCGGGCAGATCACCTGCTTGTATTCACGCAGGCCAGGCCCCGGGGTCTGATCCGGATAGATGAGGCCATCCATGCAGAAGTTGTAGTTGTTGGGGTAGTCGCCATAGTCGCCGCCGTATTTGTAGACCGGGCGGCCCTGCTCGTCCTGATCCAGAATGCCGTGATCGCACCACTCCCAGATGTAGTGACCCTGAATGTGGGGATGGCGGTCAAACACCTGCTGGTATTCGCTCAGGCCACCCGGGCCGTTGCCCATGGCGTGGGCGTATTCGCAGAGGATACGCGGCTTCTCCATCGGGAACTCGCCGAAGCAGTTCATCTGGGAGACGCGGGAGTACATGGTACTCACCACATCCACCACCTCGGCGTCTCGATCTTCTTCGTAGTGCACCAGCCGGGTCGGGTCGATCCCCTTGCAGCGCTGGTACATGGCTCTGATGTTGCAGCCGTAGCCGGACTCGTTGCCGAGCGACCAGATGATGATGGAGGGGTGGTTCTTCTGGGCGTGCACATGGCGCTCGATGCGATCCACGAACACCGGCTCCCAGAAGGGATCGTCGGTGATGCGGCTGAGATCGCCGACGTTGGCAAAACCGTGAGTCTCCACGTCGGTCTCCGCCATCACAAACAGGCCGTACTGGTCGCACAGCTCGTAGAAGCGCGGGTCATTAGGGTAGTGGGCGGTGCGCACCGAGTTGAGGTTGTGCTGCTTCATCAGCACGATATCGCGCTCCACCCGATCCATGCCGACCGCGCGGCTCTTGAGGTGGTCGTTGTCGTGGCGGTTCACCCCGTGCAGCTTGAGGTAGTGGCCGTTGACGTAGAAGAGGCCATCCTTGACGGTAATTTCACGCACCCCGACTCGCTGCGGGATCACTTCCAGCAGCTCTCCCTGACCGTTGTAGAGGGAGAGTTGCAGCTGGTAGAGGTAAGGATCTTCGGCGCTCCACAGATGGGGGTTGGCCAGATCCAGCGTGAAGCGGCAATCACACTTGCCGTCGATGGCGAGATGGTCGAGCGAGCCGCTGGCGATCTCGCTGCCCTGATCCAGCAGGGACCAGACCAGACGGTGATCACGGGCTGCTGCCCCCAGGTTCTCCAGCTCGATATCGCAGCTCAGGGTCGCGCTCCGGTTGTCGTCGGCCAGCGCGGTGCGGATAAAGAAGTCCTGCACATGGGCGGCCGGTTTGCCCACCAGATAGACGTCGCGGAAGATCCCCGCCATCCACCACATGTCCTGATCTTCGATATAGGTAGAGTCCGCCCACTGCATCACCCGCACCGACAGCAGGTTTTCGCCAACCTTGGCATAGGCACTGATATCGAACTCGGCGGTGAGACGGCTCCCCTTGCTGAAACCGACATAGTGGCCGTTCACATAGACCTCGAAGTAGGTCTCCACCCCGTCAAACTTGATGATCACCTGATCGCCGTCCCAGGCCGGGCTCAGCGTGAAGCTGCGCTGATAGGCGCCGGTGGGGTTGTTGGTCGGAACAAAAGGCACATCGATGGGGAAGGGAAAACCTTCGTCGGTGTACTGGAGCTGGCCATGTCCTTCCATCTGCCACATGTTGGGCACGGTGATCTGGCCCCACTCGCTCATGGGGCTGTGATAGAAGGCCTCCGGCACCTGCAGGGGGTGGTCGAAGTAGTGGAACTGCCATTGGCCGCTCAGCCCCAGAAAACGGCGGCTCAGCTCGCGCTGCATGGTGGCCGCCAGCGCGTGGTCGGCATAAGAGAAGAAGTAGGCACGCGGGTCCAGCCTGTTTTCACCAACGAATTGGACGTTTTCCCAGTTATTCACATGTCCTCCCGGAACAAGGCAACGTTAACTGGGTAAAATCTAGATAAACATTTACTAAATATCAGTTCTGGATAGATAAAGTTTTAACCTGATCACAATGAACAGATGGTTTTGTGAGCGAGATCCGAAGCGGGAGACAAAGGAGAGCAAGATATGAATGAGTGGCATGGATGTTGATAACAGCTGGCTGAATGGCAGTAAAATCAACTATAAGACATTGTGATGTGACGTCATTGGATGATATGGCAAAGCAGTTTGCTTGGTAGGGGTGTCGCACCACCGCAAGATGGTGCGACTAAAATGCAGGGCATTTTACTAAAATCAGCGCGTAGTACCACGCAGGGTCAACTTGCTCGGTACCAGCACCCGAAGGGGAATATCACGCTCGTCACGTAGCCGTTCGACCAACAGATTGACTCCCTGGGAGCCCATCAACTCGGAGTGGATCCGCACCGTTGAGAGTGGCGGGAAAGTGAACTTGGCGGTCGGAATATCATTTACGCTGATAAGCTCGATCTGCTGGGGAATCGCCAGTCCCTTCTCATGGATGGCACGCAGCACACCGATGGCGATGGAGTCGGAGGCGACAAACAGCGCCCTGGGCCAGTCGCCGGCCAGCATCTCTTTGGCCAACTTGTAGCCGGAAGCGCTGGAGAAGTCTCCGCGATAGAGGTCGCTCTCCTGTACCACGCCAAGCCGCTGGCCATAATCGCGAAAGGCGAGTTCCCGCAGATCCGGGCCATCATCCTGGCCACCGATATAGCCGATGCGCTGATGGCCCTCGGCGATGAAGAAGTCCACTACCTGCTGGCTGATGAGTGCCAAATCAACGTCAATCGAGTCAAAATCCCCCTGAGAGCGGCAATCCACGAACACCAGCTGGGCAGACAGGCCGCGCAGCACGGCCAGCCGTTCTTCCGGCAGATGGCCGATGACCAGGATGCCATCGACGGCAGAGAGCTCACGCCCCTCGGCACCGTTGTAGCAGTGGGCCAGCTCGATGTTGAGGCGGGTACACTGGGTCTCGATACCGTAGCGGATGGCCAGATAGTAGGGATCGTTGACCTCGGTGCTCTGGGGATAGGCGTAGACAGCCAGGAGCTGCAGCTTGCTCTTGTGCACCCCTTTGCGGGCGCTGCTGGTCTTGTACTCCAGCCGCTCGGCAATCTCGAAGATCTTCTGCCTGGTCTCGTCCTTGACGCTCAGGCTGGGATCCTCGTTCAGCACACGGGATACGGTAGCAAGCGATACCCCCGCCTCCTGTGCAATTTCCTTCAACGTAGCCATCAATACCTCGCAGGCAGCATCACGTGTTCATCGGGCAACGGCTAAAGAGTAACGAGCAATCCCTTGATAGCCCAGCATTTTTACTGAAATAGAAGCTGGGAATTGCGGCGGGAGGACAGAAATGCAAAAAGGCCTCCCGCATGGGAGGCCTCTTCTGAATAGGTGCCTGACAGTGTCCTACTCTCGCATGGCGAATGCCACACTACCATCGGCGCTACCGCGTTTCACTTCTGAGTTCGGCATGGGATCAGGTGGTTCCACGGCGCTATTGCCGTCAGGCAAAAGCTTGTACTGCTTGAAAATGGTGCTGATACCCAGAATCGAACTGGGGACCTCATCCTTACCAAGGATGCGCTCTACCGACTGAGCCATATCAGCACACTAACCGGTAAAGA
>NZ_JBFOCV010000031.1:0-35274 GCF_040907975.1 Aeromonas sp. s10
TAACACGGTAGGGGTACCGTTTTGTTATCCGGTTTGAAGCCGTATGACCACTCCCTTTTGTGGGCAACTGTCAGGTGAATACCATCTCCATACAGCCTATTATTCATGGTCCTTCCATCATCAACGTCCACAGTTCTTGATGCCATAGAGGGTGGTGGCCATGGGAGATCCTTTGTCTGCGGGCCAGCGGCCCGGAAATCGTGCAAGGGCCCGATTCTGGCATTGTGGCCCAGCCATGGCAACGCTGATGGCCGGATGGGCTGGTTTTACCAGTGAGGCTGGTGGGGGGGGGTTGGCGGGAGGCAGATAGCCAAAACGCGCCGACGGGCGCGTTTTGGGGGAAGAAGGCTATTAGTGCAGTGTGGTCCACTCGTGATCGAAGACCCGTGCCCGCTCCCAGGGGGCATCCGGCAGGCTGGAGGAGAGGCCGGCGTATTTGCCCACGTCATCCATCACGATGGCGGAGAGAATGGGCAGGTGATTTTCGGTGCAATACATGCGGATGCGTTGCAGCAGGGTGCGCAGTTCATCCTGGCACTGCTCCAGCCCGGCCTGCCTGGCCAGTTTGGAGTAACGAATGGTGGTGCGTTCCTTTGCAGACTCGACGAGGATGTCCCACAGCTTGCAGTCGCAGGTCGGGGTGCCTGCGGTGGCTTGGTTTGTCATAACTCTCTCCGGTGCGAAATGGTCGCTCTGTGTCGACGGGCATCTTGGCCAGTTCACCCCGGCGGGATGTTGATCCAACGCAAACAAAGTGGCGGTTGTCGGTCAGGGATACCCTGGGGAGCATTCTAGATCCAGTTCTGTGATGTTAAGTGTCGTTTTTGATTTCATTTTCGGAATAAAAATCTGCAACCGTTTGCTTTTTCCATCTTTATTGATGGTGATCAAGAGGAAAGGGGAGATCCCCCACTAGATTGCGCTTCTCGATAATTTTGTCAGGAGTGCACCTTGGAACTCGTCTTCGTCTTGCTCGTGCTGATCGCCGTGGTCTACGGCATCATCAAGGATTACAACCCGCAGGCGGTGCTGGCGCTGGCCGGCATGGCCATCTTCACCGTCGCCTACTGGCTGGGATTGCACCCCATTCTGCCCGCCGACAAGAGCACCGGCTTCGCCCTGTTCGACCTGTTCGAGGTGTTCAAGGGGATCTTCTCCTACCGGGCGGCGGGGCTCGGCCTCACCATCATGGCGGTGGCGGGCTTTGCCACCTACATGTCCCATATCGGCGCCTCCCAGTCCCTGGTGCGGGTGGCGGTCAAACCGGTGGCGGGCATCCAGTCCAGCTACCTGATGCTGGCCATCTGCTACCTGGTGGCGGTCTTCGTCTCCCTGTTCGTCACCTCCGCCACCGGCCTCGGCCTGCTGCTGATGGTCACCATGTACCCGGTGATGCGCAACCTCGGCATCAGCCCGGCTTCCGCCTGCGGCGTCATCGCCACCTCCCAGGCGTTCGAAATCGGCCCGACCCAGACCAACGCCATCTTCTCCGCCGGCCAGTCCGGCATGGATCCCACCAGCTATTTCGTCGACTACCAGATCTGGCTGGTGGCCCCCATGCTGCTGGTGACCATGGTGCTGCACTTCTTCTGGCAGCGGCACTGTGACCGCCAGGAGGGCTGGGATCCGGCCCTGCATCGCGGCGAACACGCGGAGCTTGACGAGAAAGGGGCGGACGAGGTGGCCGCGCCGACCTGGTACGGCCTGCTGCCCATCATCCCCTTCGTACTGATGATGACCTTCTCCAAGCTCCTGGTGACCAGCATCAGCGTCAGCGTGGAGGTGGCCATGCTGCTGTCGGTCTTTATCGGCATGCTGTGCGAGCTGCTGCGCACCCGCTCGGTGCGCACCGCCTTCGCGGGGCTGTCGAGCTTCCTCGACGGCATGGGCAAGGTGTTCGGCCCCGTGGTGGCGCTCATCGTCTGTGCCGAGCTCTTCGCCGAATCCCTCAAGGCCATCGGCGCCATCGATACCCTGCTGCACTCTGCCAGCAATGCCGGCATCGGCAGCGGCCTGATGACCCTGGTGATGGTGGGGCTCATCATGGTGGCGGCGGTCATCATGGGCTCGGGCAACGCGGCCTTCCTCAGTTTCTCCTCCCTGGCCCCCGCGGTGGCGGCCAAGTTTGGCGTGCCGGCGGTGACCATGCTGCTGCCGATGCAGCTTGCCTCCAGTATCGGCCGCACCGTCTCCCCCATCGCGGCGGTGCTCATCGCCTGTGCGGGCATCGCCAAGGTCTCTCCCTTCGTGGTGGTCAAGCGCACCAGCGTGCCCATGGCGGGGGCCCTGGTGACGGCGCTGCTCCTCAACTATCTGCTGTTCATGTAAAGGCTCTGGTGTAGAGGCGGCGGCCAGTTGATCCACGCTGGCCGACCGCCGTTGACGAGGCGGCGCCGAGTGCCCGCCCACTCTTATCGTTGCAAAAACAGTCTGTCTTTTACGCAGATTGTTCCATGGAGAAGACAATGAACGATCTCACGCGCCCGTTCTCCCTCGATACCTATCTGGCGGATCTGGCCCCGCTCATCAATCTCGACTGCGGTACCCGCACCCCGGCCGGGGTGGCCAAAGTGGCCGACATCATGACCGAGAAATATGAGGCCATCGGCTGGCAGGTGACCCGCCACCAGTTCGCCGCCGAGTGCGGCCCCTGCCTCGAGGCAACCAATGCCCCGGGGGCCGATCACTACGACGTCATGCTGGTGGGCCACATGGACACCGTCTTCCCCGAGGGGACGGCGGCCAAGCGACCGCTGAAAATCGAAGGCAATCAGGCCTTTGGCCCCGGCGTCTCGGACATGAAGAGCGGCCTGCTCTCTACCTGGTATGCCTTGAAAGAGCTGGACCCGGCCGTGCTGGCCAGGCTCAAGGTGCTGGTCTGCTGCAACTGCGACGAGGAGATTGGCTCTCCCTGGTCCAAAGATTGGCTGGTGAAAAAAGCCAAACAGAGCGGCTGCGTGCTGGTGGCCGAGGCGGCCCGCCCGAGCGGGGATCTCATCAGCGCCCGCAAGGGCAATGCCAAGTACCGCATCACCTTCCACGGCAAAGCCTCCCATGCAGGCTCGGCCCTGGCACAAGGGATCTCCGCCATCACGGAGCTGGCCCACTGGGTGCTCGCCATCAACCAGCAGGTCAACATGGAAACCGGCACCACCATGAACGTGGGGGTGGTGCAGGGGGGGACCGGCGTCAACGTGGTGCCCGACTTTGCCGAGGCGATCGTGGATCTGCGCTTCTGGTGCAACGAAGAGGCACAGGCGGTGCACGACCGGCTCACCTTCATGGCCAACAACCCCTTCCTCGCCGGTTGCCGGGTCGAGGTGGCGCGCCAGAGCTTCAAGCCCGCGATGCGCCCGAGCGGCGACACCGAGGCCCTGATGGCGCTGGTGGAGGCTGCAGGCAGGGAGGAGGGCGTTCCCTTCACCTGGCTGGAGGCCGGTGGCGGCTCCGATGCCAACTTCACCGCCGCCGCAGGCGTGCCGTCCCTCGATGGCTTCGGCCCCATGGGGGGTGGCTTTCACTCGGAGGCGGAATTCCTGCTGCTGGACAGCATCGAGCCGCGCATCCGCCTGCTTAAGCGGGTGTTGGGCAAGCTGGCCAACTAGGTCAACGTTAAGGACAAGCAAAACGGGAGGCCATCGCCTCCCGTTTTTTATGTGTCGCCCTCGAGAGAGGTCATTCCTCGTCCTCTTGCAGATAGGCGAGGTGCTCCTGGCGCGCCACCTGCCAGTGGCCGAGTGTCAGCGGCGCCGCAAACCCGGGGCCGTCGGTCACCATGGTGTGGTACTCCCCCTGCTCGCCGCAGGCATCGAAGCCCCGGGTTGCTGCCAGTTGGTGCAATTCGGCCAGGGTGGCCGCATCGAGCTTGCGCCCCACCCACTCGGGGGCCAGCACCCGGGTATCGACGCAGGAGAGGTGGGTGACGATGCCGCGGGTCAGCATGTCCGCCAGCAACGCCTCGCGGGGTTGTTGCCAGAGCGGGGTGTGAACGGTGAGCCCCAGGGGGCGACAGCGCTCGCGGATCCAGTTCGGCGCGCCCCCCACGCTGTCGATGTCGCCGGTGACGACCCCATCGAGTTGCCACTCCTCTTTCAATGCCGCCAGGGCCCGCTCATAACCGAGATCGAAGGGCGCCTCGATGGTGACCAGCCGATGGGGCAGCGCGAGGGCCGCCGCCTGACGGCGAACCTGTGACAGAGGATGGGCGAGAAAGCGGGGCGCTGGCGGGGCAAAGGTGACCAGGGCCACCACCTGATGGCCCGCCTCCCGGGCGTGGCAGAGGGCCTGCATGGCATCTTTGCCGCCGCTCCAGAGCAGGATGACGCGAGACATGGGGGATTTCCGCTGAATAAAAGAGGGCTCATGCTACCCAGAGTGGGGGGCGATGGCAAAGCGCGGGCCGGGGATGCGGGGATAAAAAAGCGGCTCCCACGGGGGAGCCGCTCGCACTGGATGCCTGTTACAGCAGGATGCTGGTCAGGATGAAGCCCAGGGTACAGGAGGTCACCACCCCGATGAGGCCCGGAATGATGAAGCTGTGGTTGATGATGAACTTGCCGATGCGGGTGGTGCCGGAGCGGTCGAAGCCGATGCAGGCGAGATCGCTCGGGTAGGTCGGCAGCACGAAGTAGCCGTAGCTCGCCGGCAGGAAGGCGATGAGCAGTTTGGGTTCGACCCCCAGCGCCAGCCCCATGGGGGCGATGGCGGTGAGCGCCGCGGCCTGGCTGTTCACCAGCTTGGAGATGAGGAAGAGCACCAGGGCGTAGGTCCAGGGCTGGGCCTGTACCACGTGGGCCAGGGTCTCCTTGAGCAGCGGCATGTGGGCCTGGAAGAAGGTTTCGCTCATCCAGGCGACCCCGAACACGGAGAAGATGGCGACCATGCCCGCCTTGAAGACGGCGCCGTTGGCGATCTCCCCCGGCTTGACCTTGCAGCGCATCAGGATGATGGCGCCGGCGATCAGCATCATCATCTGGATCACCAGGTTCATGGAGAGGGGGCCCGTCTTCTCCTTGATGGTGAAGACGGGGCGCAGCGCCTCATCGGCCCCCAGCACCACCACGGCAGCGATGGCGGCGAAGAAGATCCAGGTGGACCAGTAGGCCTCTTTCGGGAACTTGGTGTTGAGCAGGGTTTCACCACCGCCGTAGATGAAGTCCCGCTGGGCAGGGTCCTTGATCTTGGCCTGGAACTCCTCGTCCTTGTCCAGATCCTTGCCGCGGCGCAGGCTCCACAGGGCCGCCATCATGACACCCATGAGAGAGGAGGGGATGGCGACCATCAGGATGTCGAGCAGACCGTAGGCCTGACCCACGCCGTGAGCCGCCGCCAGGATGGAGACCATGGAGACCACGGCCACCGAGACCGGCGAGGCGCAGATGGCCATCTGGGAGGCAACGGACGCCACTGCCATGGGGCGCTCCGGGCGGATGTTCTTCTGCAGCGCGATGTCGGCGATGATGGGGAACATGGTGTAGACCACGTGGCCGGTGCCGCACAGGAAGGTGAGGGTCCAGGTAGTGAGCGGCGCCAGCAGGGTGATGTACTGGGGGTGGCGGCGCAGCAGACGCTCGGCCACCTGCATCATCAGGTTGAGACCGCCGGCGGTCTGCAGGGTGGCGGCGCAGCCAATGACCGCCAGTATGGTCAGCATCACCTGCACCGGCGGCTCGCCCGGCACCAGGCCGAAGACGAAGGTCAGCAGGAACAGACCAATGCCGCTGATAAGACCCAGCCCCATGCCTCCGAAGCGGGTACCCAGCAGCAAGCAGCCGAGTACCACCAAAAATTCCATCAAGATCATTCCATTACCTCGTGTGTTTTATCCATGTCCCCATCGGCCAGCTGCCCGGGATCCGCTGTCATCAATTACCCCTGAAGGGTTAATGGATATTTTGTCACCCCTAAAGGGGTAAAAAATTGCGTTGCTTCAACAACCGGCTTTTTTCCGATTTAAGTGCATAAAAACTACGATTCAGCCCTTGAACAGGGGACCGCTTCCTGGCGCACACCAGATAAATGACGGGAAAGATGGGGGAGAGCACAGGGTTTGGAATGCAAAAGGCGGAAATGACACGTGCGGGAAGAGCGAGGCGGGCATAAAAAAAGCCGACCCCGGGGGTCGGCTTTTGCACGGTGCGAGTAGGCGGGTCGCCTTAGAACTCGGCGGTGCGGGGAGTACGGGGGAAGGGGATCACGTCGCGCACGTTGCCCATGCCGGTCACGTAGACCACCAGGCGCTCGAAGCCCAGACCGAAGCCGGAGTGGGGCACGGTGCCGTAGCGACGCAGATCGCGGTACCACCAGTAGTCTTCCTTGTTCAGACCCATCTCGGCCAGACGGGCATCCAGCACCTCGAGACGCTCTTCACGCTGGGAGCCGCCGATGATCTCGCCGATCCCCGGGGCCAGTACGTCCATGGCGGCAACGGTCTTGCCGTCGTCGTTGAGGCGCATGTAGAAGGCCTTGATGTCCTTCGGGTAGTTCTTCACCACCACCGGGGACTTGAAGTGCTCCTCGGCCAGGTAGCGCTCGTGCTCGGAGGAGAGATCGATGCCCCAGGAGACCGGGAACTCGAAGCTCTTGCCGCAGTTTTGCAGCACGTCGATGGCATCGGTGTAGTCAATCTGGGCGAAGTCGGAGGCGACGAAGCGCTCCAGACGGCCGATGGCGTCCTTGTCCACGTGCTGGGCGAAGAACTCCAGATCGTCGCGGCGCTCGGTCAGCACGGCGTTGAAGACGTACTTCAGCATGGCTTCGGCCAGGGCGGCGTTGTCTTCCAGATCGGCGAAGGCCACTTCCGGCTCCACCATCCAGAACTCGGCCAGGTGGCGGCTGGTGTTGGAGTTTTCGGCGCGGAAGGTCGGGCCGAAGGTGTAGACCTTGGACAGGGCGCAGGCGTAGGTTTCGACGTTCAGCTGGCCGGACACGGTCAGGAAGGTCTCCTTGCCGAAGAAGTCCTTGTCGTAGTCCACCTTGCCTTCGGGGGTGCGCGGCAGGTTTTCCATGTCCAGGGTGGAGACGCGGAACATCTCGCCGGCCCCTTCGGTGTCGGAGGCGGTGATGAGGGGCGCCGCG
Source organism: Aeromonas sp. s10 (assembly GCF_040907975.1). NCBI lineage: Bacteria > Pseudomonadati > Pseudomonadota > Gammaproteobacteria > Aeromonadales > Aeromonadaceae > Aeromonas > Aeromonas sp. s10. The sequence goes on from NZ_JBFOCV010000031.1 coordinate 7,078, forward strand.
ATCCAGAGGTAGCCCTGTTCGTGGAAGAAGCGGTGAATGGCCTGGGAGAGGCAGTTGCGCACCCGGGTCACGGCACCGACGATGTTGGTGCGGGCACGCAGGTGGCCCTGCTCGCGCAGGTACTCGATGCTGTGGCGCTTGGCAGACATGGGGTAGGTGTCCGGATCTTCGACCCAGCCCACCACCTTGACCTCGGTGGCCTGCAGTTCGAACGCCTGGCCGCTGCCCTGGGACTCGACCACGGTGCCGGTCACTTCGACGGAGCAAGCTGTGGTCAGACGTTGCACTTCATTCTCGTAATTGGCCAGGGTATTGGGGGCGACGGCCTGCACCGGATGGAAGCAGGAGCCATCGGAAACGGCCAAAAATGAGATCCCCGCCTTGGAATCGCGGCGGGTCCGGATCCACCCTTTCACAGTCAGGGTGGTGCCGACCGAATACTTACCGGCCAGCACATCAACTACGGATGCGTGCGTCATCGAAATATTGTCTCCAGCTTGTTCTTGCAGCGCTATTTGCAACACTAGGGGTCTGGCCCGGGCGCAGTTGGCCCACCATGGCAGACTAAGCCGTTCATCTTACCCGCGCAGGTTTGATAAACAAGCAAAAATGTCGGACCCTTGCGGGGATTTCCCCATGCATCGTGCATGGATCATGGCGGCTGGACGGGGGTGAAGGTGAAGGAGCGCAGGCGGGGGCCGGATGGCTGGATACGGGTGTTGCAGGGGCTGGTGATCCTCTGCTGGGGCGGCTTTGTCGCCCTGCTCTCCCTCTATCACTTCGCCCGGCCAGAGGTGGCTTACGGCTTTCTGGTCTATGGGGGCGTCAAGGTGCGCCAGAGCTGGGACCCCCTGCTTACCCCCTGGCTGGAGCGCGGGCTCTGGGGTTGCTGCCTGCTGACCCTGGTGGTGCTGGTGCTGGCCCGTGGCCGCAGCCGTCGGCAGGAAGATGCCCGCCACGTCAATCTCTTCATCCTGCTGCTGATCCTGGTGGCCTGCCTGCTGCTTTACTACCGGGGCTGAGGGCCGTCGCCGTCATCCAGCCCCTGAGAGGCGGGGCGCTTGCCTATCTGGCGCTCCACGCTGTCGAGCATCTGGTTGTAGGCGAGCGCCACCCGGCCAATCTCGTCCCCTTCATCCCCCTCCAGCCTGTGGCCGAAGTCGTTGCGATCGGTGGCCTCCTCCATGGAGCGGGTCAGCTGGTTGAGGGGGCGGACTATCCAGGTGCGGATGACCCAGAGGGTGAGCAGGAGTCCCAGCCCGAAGATGAGGGTGAGGCTCAGGGCCGAGGTGAGGATGTTCTGCTCCACCCGGGTAAACAGGGTGTCGAGGGAGTAGTCAAAACGCACCGCCCCCAGCACGGTGTTTTCCGGCACCTGGTGGCAGCTGGTGCAGTCGGTACCGCGAAAATCCTTTCTGGCCAGCAGCGGGCGGGTCACCACCAGCCGGCTGTGCATGCCGTCATGCTCTACCTCCAGGCTCCCCTTGCCCGCCAGCGCCAGGGCATCAAACCTGTCCTTCGGGGCCTCGACGTCACGGCCCGGCCCGTACTGCTTGTTGACCGCCGCCCCGCGCACGATGCGGGCATCTTCCACGTGGGCGTGATCGAGAAACTTGGCGCGCAGGGTGTCGCGGGCGTCCATCTTGCCGGTCAGCATCAGCATGTTGAGGCCGTCGAAGTAGGCCTCGGTCTGCTCGCGGCTCTGTTCCTTGATGAGGGTCAGGATGAGGTCACGCTCGCGCACCGCCTGATAGGCCGCGGAAAACACCAACACCATGGAGAAGATGAAGAGCAGGAAGAAGTTGATCTTGGCAGCAATGGAGAGGCGCATGGGACTGGTACATCTGTTGGGTAAAACCCGCGCAGTCTACTCTCCTCGCCGGACGGGTTTTGGTGTCTTGCTCACATTCTGATGAAAAAGCGCCGAAAGGCCCTGCGTTCTCATGCAGGGCCCGTTCATCCGGACTCAATATTCGCCGATAGTGATGGCCTCGTGGATGGCGCCGGTCAATACCCGCAGCTCCTCGGGGGTGATGACGAAGGGAGGCATCAGGTAGATGAGCTTGCCAAAGGGACGGATCCAGGCGCCCAGCTCCACGAACTTGCGCTGGATGCGCGCCACGTCCACCCGCTCCTTCATCTCCACCACCCCGATGGCGCCGAGCACCCGCACATCCGCCACCGCCGGGTGCAGGGTCAGCTCCACCAGTTCGGTTTTGAGTTGGTGTTCGATGACGCGAACCCGCTCCTGCCAAGGTGAGGCGAGCAGCAACTCGATGGAGGCGTTGGCCACCGCGCAGGCGAGCGGGTTGCCCATGAAGGTGGGGCCGTGCATGAAGACGCCCGCCTTGCCGTCACACACGGTGCGAGCCACATGCTCGGTTGTGAGCGTGGCCGACAGCGTCAGGTAGCCGCCGGTAAGCGCCTTGCCCAGGCACATGATGTCGGGGCTGATCCCCGCCCAGTCGCAGGCAAAGAGCTGGCCGGTGCGGCCAAAGCCGGTGGCTATCTCGTCGGCAATCAGCAGCAGGCCGAACTCGTCGCACAGGGCGCGCACCCACTGCAGGTAGCGGGGGTGGTAGAAGCGCATGCCGCCTGCCCCCTGGACGATGGGTTCGAGCACGATGGCGGCAATTTCCTCGTGATGATCCGCCACCAGGGTGGCCAGCTCCACCACGCTCTGCTCGTCCCACTGGGCGTGGAAGCGGCAGCTTGGCGCTTCGACGAAATGGTGTTCGGGCAGGAAGCCCTGGTAGAGCTCGTGCATGCCGCCATCCGGGTCGCACACGCTCATGGCGCCGAAGGTGTCGCCGTGATAGCCGCCCCGAAGGGCAACGAATTTGGCGCGGGGCGTCCCTTTGGCATGCCAGTACTGCTGGGCCATCTTGAGGGCCACTTCCACCGCCACCGAGCCGGAATCCGCCAGAAAGACCCGATCCAGCCCCTTCGGGGTGATCTCCACCAGTTTGCGGCAGAGCTCGACCGCCGGGGCATGGGTCAGGCCGCCAAACATCACGTGGGACATCTTGCCGAGCTGGGCGGTGGCGGCCGCGTCCAGTTCCGGCACCTGATAGCCGTGAACGCAGGCCCACCAGGAGCTCATGCCATCCACCAGCTCGCGCCCGTCCGTCAGGGTGAGGGTCACCCCTTTGGCGCTGGCCACTTCATAGCAGGGCAGGGGATGGGTGAGGGAGGTATAGGGGTGCCAGACGTGGTGCAGGTCGAATTCTTGATTGGTCATTTTATGTTCTGTTGTCAATTGATTTGATCTGGTCGGTGTTGACAGTCTACGCGTGCTCTCTACACTAGCCAACAATTTCAGCCACTTGGCTTCGCGCACGCCCTGGCGTCGCGCTGTCCAGCTGGCGGGTCTTGCGGCGAACGCTCTCTTGAGCGCGGCGCAGGATCCCACCAATAACAACCGGAAGCCATGTATGAATGCTCTCACCGCGGGTGCCCACGCCCTTCGTCACGACTGGACCCTGTCCGAGGTTCAGGATCTCTTTGCCCTGCCATTCAACGATCTGCTGTTCCAGGCCCAGACGGTGCACCGCGCCCATTTCGACCCGAACGAGGTGCAGGTAAGCACCTTGCTCTCCATCAAGACCGGTGCCTGCCCGGAGGATTGCAAATACTGCCCCCAGAGCGCTCGCTACCACACCGGGCTCGAGACCGAGCGGCTGATGGAGGTGGAAAAAGTGCTGGAGCGGGCCCGTGAGGCCAAGGCCAACGGCTCGTCCCGCTTCTGCATGGGGGCGGCCTGGCGCAACCCGAAAGAGAAGGACATGCCCTACATCCTGCGCATGATTGAAGAGGTGCGCGGGCTCGGCATGGAGACCTGCATGACGCTGGGGATGCTGACCGCCGATCAGGCGGCGCGTCTCGGGGCGGCGGGGCTCGATTACTACAACCACAACCTCGACACCTCGCCGGAGTTCTACGGCGACATCATCACCACCCGCACCTATCAGGACAGGCTCGACACCCTGGAGCATGTGCGCGGCGCCGGCATGAAGGTCTGCTCCGGCGGCATCGTCGGCATGGGTGAGCAGGCAAAAGATCGTGCGGGCCTCTTGATGGCGCTGGCCAACCTGCCGCGCCACCCGGAGAGCGTGCCCATCAACATGCTGGTCAAGGTGAAGGGCACGCCCCTGGAGAACCAGGAGAACCTGGACTCGTTCGAATTTATCCGCACCATCGCCGTGGCGCGCATCATGATGCCGGCCTCCCACGTGCGCCTCTCCGCCGGGCGGGAGAAGATGAATGAGCAGATGCAGGCCATGTGCTTTATGGCCGGGGCCAACTCCATCTTCTACGGCTGCAAGCTGCTGACCACCCCCAATCCGGACGAGAACAGCGACATGCAGCTCTTCAAGCGCCTTGGCATTCGCCCCGCTCAGCGGGCCCAGAAGCCGGATCAGGTTCAAGAGGAGGAGCTGCTGGCCGAGGTGAACCGCCAGAGCGAGCCGAGCGAACTCTTCTACGATGCCACCCGTTCCCGCGCAGATGTCCTCCGTCCATGATGACGCCCGTTGTTACCGGCCCCTTTGCCCTGGGGGAGGCGCTGGCCGAGCGTGAACAGGCCACCCTGCTGCGCCGACGCACCCCGGTGGATGTGGCGAGCGGCGGGCGGATCCGGGTCGGGGGGCGCGATTACCTCAATGTCTCTGGCAACGACTACCTGGGCCTTGCCGGTCACCCCGCCATCAAGGCCGCCTTCACGGCGGGGGTGGCGCAATATGGCGCAGGGGCAGGCGCCTCGCCCCTGGTGACCGGTTACAGCCGCGCTCACCAGGAGCTGGAAGAGGCCCTTGCCGACTGGCTCGGGGTGGAGGCGGTGCTGCTGTTCAACTGCGGCTTCTCCGCCAATCAGGCGGTGCTCAAGGCCTTGCTCGGCAAGGATCACCTGCTGTGGCAGGACAGGCTCAACCACGCCTCCCTGCAGGAGATGGGGAGCCAGCTCCCCTGCAAGATGAAGCGCTTTTGCCACAACGACATGGCGGCCCTTGAGCGGCTGCTTGAGCCAAACCGGGGCCTGATCGTCTCGGAAGGGGTCTTCAGCATGGACGGGGATCAGGCCCCCTGGGCTGAGCTGGCCACACTCGCATCCCGAAGCGGCAACTGGCTGATGATTGACGATGCCCACGGCCTCGGCGTGCTGGGTGCCGAGGGGCGCGGCACCCTGGCAGCCCAGGGGGTGAACCCGGCCAGCGTGCACATCCAGATGGGGACCTTCGGCAAGGCGCTCGGGGTGGCCGGCGCCTTTGTGGGTGGCAGTCGCGAGCTGGTGGAGTACCTGGTCAATTTTGCCCGCCACTATGTCTACAGCACCCATATGCCCCCCGCCCAGGCGTGCGCCGTGCGCCAGAGCATCGAGCTGGTACGCGTAGCCAACGAGGCCCGTGCCCACCTGGCTCGCCTTGTCGCCCGGTTCCGGCAGGGGGCGCAGGCGCTCGGCTGGCGGCTTGGGGCAAGCGATACCCCCATCCAGCCGCTGCTGGTGGGGGAGAGCGTCGCTGCCCTGCAACTGGCCGAGCGGCTGCGGGAGTGCGGTGTCTGGGCCGGCGCCATCCGCCCACCCACGGTGCCGCTCGGCACGGCGCGCCTTCGCATCACCCTGTGCGCCGCCCATGGCGAAGATGACGTGGATCGCCTGCTCGAGGCCCTGGGGCCCCGCCCATCCACTGACGAGAGAGGGGGCACCCATGGTGCATGAGCGTTTCCAGTCGGTGGACAAGGCACAGCTCGCCCGCCGCTTCGGGGCGGCGGCCCGCCACTACGACGCCCACGCCCGCTTCCAGCAGGAGGTGGGGCAGTCGCTGCTGGCGCGCATGGACGAGGGGGGCGTGAAAGAGGTGCGCTCAGGGGCCGGGCTGGATCTGGGCTGCGGCACCGGTTTCTTCCTGCCTGCCCTGGCCCCGCGCTGCGAGACGCTGACCGGGCTGGATCTCGCTCCCGGCATGCTGGCCCAGGCGGCCCTTCGCGGCAGCGGAGCCCGCCTGGTGTGCGGCGACGCGGAGGGGCTGCCCTTTGCCGACCAGAGCCTGGACTGGGTTTTCTCCAGCCTGGCCCTGCAGTGGTGCGAGCGGCCGGCCCAGGCCTTTGCCGAGCTCAACCGGGTGCTCAAACCCGGTGGCCAGGTCTTCTTCTCGACCCTGCTTTCGGGGTCACTGTGGCAACTGCGGGAGGCCTGGCGGGCCGTGGATGGTCGTGACCATGTCAATCGCTTCCTGACGTTGCCCCAGTTGCAGCAGGCGGCCCGTGACGGGGGCTTCGAGGCCCCGGCACTCTGCCCGCTGACCTGGTCCCTCGCCTACCCGGCGCTCAGCGGACTGCTGCGCGACCTCAAAGGGATAGGTGCGAGCCAGGTCAACGACGAGCGGTCTGCGGGCCTGGGTCATCGCCAGCGCCTGGTGCGACTGGGGGAGGCCTACGAGCGCCACCGTCAACCGGACGGCCTGCTGGCCGCCAGCTACGAGGTCTGCCTCGGGCGCCTGGTGCGGCGCTGACACAAAAAGACCCGGCGCACCCACCCCTTCAGCGGCAGGACGTGCGCCTGCCTTTCACCATGGATATCGGGGCGCCTCTGCGCCCCTGCACTGCATCGAGGAATCATCATGGGGACATCCTATTTCATCACGGGCACGGACACCGACGTGGGCAAGACCCTGGTGGCCCGCACCCTGTTGCTGGCGCTTGCCGCCAGAGGCATTCGCTGCGCCGGGTACAAACCGGTGTCGGCGGGCTGCACCCGCACCCCGGAGGGGCTGCGCAATCTGGATGCCTTGCTGTTGCAGCAGGCGGCCACGGTTGCGCTGCCCTACGAGCAGGTCAATCCCTATGCCTTCGAGCCGCCCATCGCCCCCCATATCGCCGCCCGTGAGCGGGGGGTGAGCATCCCCTTCGAGGATCTCTCCGCCGGCTTGCGGGAGATTGAGGGAGCTGGGGCCGATCTCGTCATTGTCGAGGGGGCGGGGGGCTGGTTCCTGCCGCTGGATCATCAGCGTCTGCTCTCGGAGTGGGTCGCCCAGGAGCGGCTGCCGGTGATCCTGGTGGTGGGGGCCAGGCTGGGCTGCCTCAACCATGCCCTGCTCACCGTCAGCGCCATTCGTCAGCAGGGGTTGACCCTAGCGGGCTGGGTCATCAACCGGGTGGATCCGCACATGAGCCGCTACGAGGAGAACCTGGACACCTTGAAAGCCATGTTGCCGGCCCCATTTCTGGGGGAGCTCCCCTTCGTGGACGCGGTGAATGAGGTGGATTTGCACCACTGTCTCGATGTGTCGCCCTTGCTCTGAGGCCAGACATTCAGCAAACATTCATCGAGTCTGTCTATTATCTGGGGCAAGTGTGGCATCGGTCGCCCCTGGGGCGCCCCGAACCATGCATCCATATCTCACAAGGAGTCAATATGAAGCGAATTATGCTATTCCTGGTGACCAACCTGGCCGTCATGCTGGTGCTGGGGGTGGTACTCAATATCCTGTTCTCGGTTCTGGGGATCAACAAGTCCAGCATTTCCGGTCTGTTGGTGTTCTGCGCCGTGTTCGGTTTTGGGGGTTCCTTTATCTCCTTGCTGATGTCCAAGTGGATGGCCAAGCGCAGCTATGGCGTCCAGGTCATCGAGCAGCCCCGCAACGAGACCGAGCACTGGCTGGTGAGCACTGTTGCCCGTCAGGCCCGTGAGGCTGGCATCAAGATGCCGGAAGTGGGGATCTACGACTCCCCCGAGATGAACGCCTTTGCCACCGGTGCCCGCCGTGACGACTCCCTCGTCGCCGTCTCCTCCGGTCTGCTCTACAGCATGAGCCGCGACGAGGCGGAAGCCGTGCTGGCCCACGAGGTGAGCCACGTGGCCAACGGCGACATGGTGACCCTGACCCTGATCCAGGGGGTGGTGAACACCTTCGTGATGTTCTTCGCCCGCATCGTGGCTGGCGTCATCAGCAACTTCTTCAGCTCCAACAACGAGGAAGAGAGCAGCAGCACCGGCGGTTTCGCCTACATGATCACCGTGTTCGTGCTGGAGATGGTGTTCGGCGTGCTCGCCTCCATCATCGTCATGTGGTTCAGCCGTCAGCGCGAGTTCCGTGCCGACGCCGGTGCCGCCAAGCTGGCCGGCCGCGACAAGATGATTGCCGCGCTCCAGCGTCTCGCCCGCGGTGCCGAGCCGCAGATGGAGGGTTCCATGATGGCGTTCGGCATCAACGGCAAGCGCTCCATGAGCGAGCTGTTCATGAGCCACCCGCCCATCGAGCAGCGCATCGCCGCCCTGCGTGGCTGATAGCCAGTCATCTAAAGAAAACGGCTGCCCTCGGGCAGCCGTTTTGCATTCCGGGGACGGGGTTTTGCCCCCCGATCACCCTATTTGATCACCAGATCCGTCAGGGGCACGGCGCAGCAGGTGAGGATCTTGCCCTCGGCACGCTCGGCGGCGCTGATGGCGGGGGCATCGGGGTGATCCACCTCGCCCGAGACCAGGGTCTGCTTGCAACTGCCGCAGATGCCGGCACGGCAGCTCCAGGGCAGCTCTACCCCCTGCTTGTTGGCCTGATCCAGCACGGTGCCCTGGTTGTTGCCCGCAAACTCCCGCTCGCCGATACGCAGTTGCACCGCCTGATGGGGGCGGGCCACCGAGAGCAGGGCCCCGCCAAAGCTCTCCTGGCGGATGCGCCCGGCCGGTACGCCGAGGGCGGTCAGCCGGTTGGCTGCATCGGCCATAAAGCCGTGGGGGCCGCAGATAAACACCTCCCGCTCCTGCAAACCCCGGATCCGGCCCAGGTGATCGTCATTCAGACGGCCGCTGAGTCCCTGCCAGTGCGCATCGGGCTGGCTGAGGATCAGGGTGAGGGTCATTCCCTGCTGCGCCATGGCGTGCAGCTCGCTGGCGGCAGGAATATCCGCCTCGCTGCGACACAGGTGCATGAAGTGGACGTCACCGAGCTCCCCCCGTAGTGCCAGAGTGCGGGCAATGGAGAGCATGGGGGTGACACCGGATCCCGCCGAGAGCAGCAGCAGCCTGCGCTCGGACCCTAGGTGAAACTCGCCGGCCGGGGGGGCGGCCAGCAGGTGATCGCCCACGCGCAGCTCATGGTGCAGCCAGGGGGAGAGGCGGCCATCGGCCAGCTTCTTGACGCTGATGCTGTAACGCTCGGGCCGCTCCGGCGTGGAGCTCAGGGTGTAGCGGCGTTGAACCCGTGTGTTTTTGATATCGAGGCTGATGGGCAGGTGCTGGCCAGGCAGGTAGTCGGGCAGGGGCTCGCCGTCGGCGGCCTCGAACCAGAAGGTTTCCAGATCCCGGGCCAGGGGTTCCCGGGCGACGCACACCAGCTCCCGCTTTTTCGGGGCCGCGTTGGGGTAGACCGGCGCCCGGGCCCGCTCCAGCACCTCGATCTCGCTGCCCGCCTCAATCCACCCCTCGTTCAGGGCCACCAGATTCTGGCCGAAATAGACCTCACCATCTTCGCCACGGCGGTAGCGGGTGAGGGTGGCCAGCGGCTCTTTCAGGGCATTGAAGCGCTCCGTGCCTGCCTCCACCGTGGTCATGATGCAGCGACTGCACGGCTTGTCCACCCGAAACTCCACCTCGCCGATGCGGATCCGCTTCCAGCCATCCTCCTCGAAGGGGCGGGTGCCGCTCGCCACCAGGTTGGTACGAAACTGGCTCATCTGGTGCAAGGCATCGGATCTCAGGTTGAGATCCTCAAGGGAAGCCTGGCTGATGAGCAGCAAGGGGTAGCCGTCCGCAAAGCTCACCCGGGTGCCGGTCTTCTCCCGAAAACGATCGGATGCCTCCCCGAGCCAGAGCAGGCGCACCGGCTCCCTCGCCACCCGGCTCAGCCACTCATCGGCGTCGGGCCCGGTGTGCAGGGCGGTAAAGCGATCCCCCCAGACTCCGGTGTGCTGAGGGGCGCGACTGAACGCCGCCTCCATGAGGGCAAGGGGGGGCAGACCCGGATAGCGCAGTTGCAGCCCCCCCTCGACGGGGGTGGCCACCACCTGCTGCAACTGGGGATGGGTGCGGGCGGTGATAAAGGTGCCATCCGGTTTGACCACCATGTAGCGGCGATCCCCGGCAAGTCCCTCCTGGGTCACCCGGGCGCGCTCCAGCGGCATGCCTGCCGTCGATTTGATGGGGTAGAGATGTATGCTGGCGAGGGTCGGCATGTCCTGGTCCTTGTGCTGTGGCGATTCCTGTGAAGAGGGGAAGATAACGATTCCTGCCCCGGGCGGCAATCTTCTCCTGCTGCCCATGTCGAGGGCGGCGAGGGGGCTCGGGCGACAGGCCCGAATGGCTGCGGGGTGTGACGGGGATCCGGTTGTGAAGGGGGCGACCCATAAAGCGCAACATTTATTGATCCTGATCCACCATGTCGTACAAAAAACGGCCCATCATCGGGCCAGCTTCCAGTTTCTGACGCTTTCGCTTCTTCCCTCTCCGGCCACCGTCTGCCCAGGCAACACGGTATCAAGCGCATTCGGATGGGGCCTGTCACACAAAAAGAAGAAAGCAATGTATGAGCAAACAACTGGATATGACCCCACAGCCGGATCTCTCCCAGAAAACGGGAACAGGCCCGGTTCGCACCCGGCTGCCCGTCTGGCGGCCGGCCCTGCCACCTTGCAACCACGCCTGCCCGGCTGGCGAGAACATCCAGGCCTGGCTTGCCCTGGCCGAAGCGGGCCGCTTTGAGGCGGCCTGGCAACGACTGATCGAAGAAAATCCCCTGCCTGCAGTCCACGGGCGGGTCTGTTATCACCCCTGCGAAACGGCCTGCAACCGTGCCCAGGTGGATGATGCCGTCTCCATCCACGCCATCGAACGCTTCCTCGGCGACGAGGCGCTGGCCCGGGGCTGGCAGCCTGCGCCGCCTGCCCCCGCCAGCGGCAAGAAGGTGCTGGTCATTGGCGCCGGTCCCTCCGGCCTCTCCTGCGCCTGGCACCTCAATCGGCTAGGCCATCAGGTGGAGATCCGCGAAGCGGGGCCACTGGCGGGCGGCATGCTGCGTTTCGGTATTCCCGCTTACCGTCTGCCCCGCGACGTGCTGGATCGGGAGGTGGCCCGCATCGTGGCGGCCGGGGTGACCCTGACCCTCAACCACAAGGTGGAGGATGTGTTGTGCGAGCGCGACGAGGGGGGCTTTGACGCCGTCTTCATGGCCATCGGCGCCCATCTGGCCAAGCGGGTCGATATTCCGGCCCGGGAGGCGGGCAAGATCCTCGATGCGGTGAGTTTCCTCGAGCAGGCCAGTCTTGCCGAAGAACAGGGGTTGCCGCCCCCCAAGCTGGGACGGCGGGTGGCCATCTACGGCGGCGGCAACACTGCCATGGATGCGGCCCGTACCGCCCGCCGTCTCGGGGTCGAGGAGGCGATGATCATCTACCGCCGCGACCGGGATCATATGCCGGCCCACACCTTCGAAGCCGACGAGGCCGAAGAGGAGGGGATCAAGATCAACTGGCTGCGCAGCATCCGCCAGCTCGACAGTACCAATATCGAGGTGGAGGTGATGGCGCTGGATGCCGAGGGCAAGCCGGTGCCTACCGGCAAGTTTGAAACCCTTGAAGCGGACTCCCTTATTCTGGCGCTCGGTCAGGAGGTCGACCTCTCTGTGCTGGAGAGCATTCCCGGCGTGCGGGTCAACAAGGAGGGGGTGGTGCAGGTTGGCGAGAACCTGATGACGGATGTGCCGGGTCTGTTTGCCGGCGGCGACATGGTGCCCTCCGAGCGCACCGTCACCATCGCCACCGGCCACGGCAAGAAGGCGGCGCGCCACATGGATGCCTGGCTGCGCGGTCGCCACTACCACAAACCGCTTTCCTATTCATTGGTGGGGCCGGAGCAGTTGCAGCTCTGGTTCCAGACCCACGCCCCGGCCAGCAGCCAGCCGGTCAAACCGCCCTCGGCGCGGGATGACTTTGGCGAGATCATCGGCGGACTGGACGAGACGGCGGCCCGCTACGAGGCGGCGCGCTGCTACTCCTGCGGCAACTGCTTCGAGTGCGACGGCTGCTATGGCAGCTGCCCAGAGCAGGCCATCGCCAAGCTGGGGCCGGGTCTGGGGTATCAGGTGGATGCCGAACGCTGCACCGGCTGTGGTGCCTGCCATGACCAGTGCCCCTGCCACGCCATCGAGTTGCGCCAACCGGAGGAGTCCCAATGAAACATGAACTGATCATGGTTGACGGCAACGAAGCCGCGGCCCGGGTGGCGTACCAGCTGAGCGAAGTGTGTGCCATCTACCCCATCACCCCGAGCTCGACCATGGCCGAACTGGCCGACGCCTGGGCGGCACAGGGGCAGACCAACCTCTGGGGCAACATCCCCACCGTGGTAGAGATGCAGAGCGAAGGGGGAGCGGCTGGCACGGTGCACGGCGCCCTGCAGGCGGGGGCGCTCGCCACCACCTTCACCGCCAGTCAGGGGCTGATGCTGATGCTGCCCAACATGTACAAGATCGCAGGCGAATTGACCTCGGCGGTGTTCCATGTGGCGGCCCGATCCTTGGCGGCGCAGGGGCTCTCGATTTTTGGCGACCATCAGGACGTGATGGCGGCGCGCAGCACCGGCTTTGCCATGCTCGCCTCCGGCTCGGTGCAGGAGGCGCAGGACCTGGCTTTGGTCGCCCACAGCGTCACCCTGCAATGCCGGGTGCCCTTTATCCACTTCTTCGACGGCTTTCGCACCTCCCACGAGGTGAACAAGATCACCGCGCTGCATCGGGATGAGATCCGGGCCCTTATCGACAACGACTGGGTGCGCGCCCACCGTGCGCGGGCGCTCAACCCGGATCATCCGGTGATGCGTGGCACCGCCCAGAACCCGGACACCTATTTCCAGTCCCGCGAGAGCGTCAACCCCTTCTACGAGGCGGTGCCGGCGCGGGTGCAGCAGTGCATGGAGAGCCTCGGCGAGCTGACCGGCCGCCACTACCGGCTGGTGGAGTACCACGGCGCAACCGATGCCACCGATGTCATCGTGCTGATGGGCTCGGGGGCGGCCACCGCCCGCACGACGGTGGATTGGCTCAACCGGCAGGATCGCAAGACCGGGGTCTTGGTGGTGCGCCTCTATCGCCCCTTCCCGGTGCAGGCGCTGCTCGATGCCCTGCCCGCGAGCGTTCGCCGCATGGCGGTGCTGGATCGCACAAAGGAGCCGGGGGCCGGTGGCGAGCCGCTGCTGCTGGATGTGCAGAGCGCGCTGATCGACGGTTTGCAGCGCGGCCTTATCAAGCGGTTGCCCTGGCTGAGCGGTGGTCGCTACGGCCTCTCTTCCAAAGAGTTCACCCCCGCCATGTGCGCGGCCGTGTTCGAGGAGCTGGCCTCCGACGCGCCGCGCCCGCGCTTTACCGTGGGGATTGTCGATGATGTGTCGGGCCTCAGTCTGGCCTGGCACCCCATCGGCGATCTGGAGCCTGCCAGCCGGGTGCGGGCGCTCTTCTTTGGCCTCGGTGCCGACGGCACAGTCGGTGCCAACAAGAACAGCATCAAGATCATCGGCGAGCTGGAGGGCTTCCACGCCCAGGGCTACTTCGTCTACGACTCCAAGAAGTCGGGCTCGCGCACCGTCTCCCACCTGCGCTTTGGCCCCGAGCCCATCGATGCCCCCTGGCTTATCGAGCAGGCGAGCTTTATCGGCTGCCACCAGTGGGGCTTTGTCGAGTCAGTGGATCTACTGGAGCATGCCGCCGAAGGGGCGACCCTGCTGCTCAATGTTCCCTATGAGCCTGACCGGGTCTGGGCCGAGCTGCCCGAGCGGCTGCGCGCCCGCATCCGTGCCCTCGATATCCGGCTCTATTGCATCGACGGGGATCGGGTGGCCGAGCGCAACGGCATGGGCAATCGCATCAACACCATCATGCAGACCTGTTTCTTCGCGCTGGCTGGCATCTTGCCGCGGGATGAGGCGATTGCGCTGATCAAGGAGAGCATCGAGAAGAGCTATGCCCGCAAGGGGCCCGAGGTGGTCGAGCGCAACTTCGCGGCGGTGGACGACACTCTGGCTCATCTCCATCAGGTGGCCATCCCGGCCGGTGAGGAGCAGATCAGCGACTATCCGCTGCCGCTGGCACCGGGTGGCTGCGAGTTTGTCCAACGGGTCACTGGCGAGATGCTGGCGGGGCGCGGCGATTTGATCCCTGTATCCATGCTGCCGGTGGATGGTACTTACCCCACCGCCACCAGCCGCTTCGAGAAGCGGGATATCGCCCGCGAGATCCCGATTTGGCATTCGGATATCTGCATCCAGTGTGGCAACTGTGTCTTTGTCTGCCCCCATGGGGCGCTGCGGGCCAAGTTCTACCATCAGGACTGGCTGGCGACCGCCCCCGAGGCTGCGCAGTCGGTGCCCGTCACCGCCAAGGGCTTCCCCGACAGCCGCTACACCTTGCAGCTCTATCCGGAAGATTGCACCGGTTGTGGCCAGTGCGTGCAGGCCTGTCCGGTGCGGGTCGGAGCGGATGCCCGCCATCAAGGCAAGAGTGCAGAAGGAGAAAGCCATGAAGGCGAGCGAGCCATCGCCATGATGGACAAGGCGCCGCATCTGGCTGGTCAGAAGCAGGCCCTGCGCTGGTTCGAGAGTCTGCCCTGGCCTGCTCGCGAGCGGGTGGACTTCTCCACGGTGCGCGGCACCCAGTTCCTCGAACCCCTGTTCGAGTTCTCCGGTGCCTGCGCTGGTTGTGGCGAGACCCCGTACCTCAAGTTGCTGACCCAGCTGTTTGGGGATCGCATGCTGGTGGCCAACGCCACCGGTTGCTCCTCCATCTATGGCGGCAACCTGCCGACCACGCCCTGGGCCAAGAACGGCGAAGGGAAGGGGCCGGCCTGGTCGAACTCATTGTTTGAGGACAACGCCGAGTTTGGCTTTGGTTTTCGCCTCACCGCCGATCAGCATCACGGTCAGGCGGTGGCGGCTTTGCAGGCGATGAAGGGGGAGCTGGGCGCAGAGCTAGTCGAGTCGCTGATCAGCGCCCCCCAGCGGCTGGAGTCGGAGATCCGCGCCCAGCGTACCCGGGTCGCGCAAGTGCGGGAGCGGCTGGAAGAGGTGAAATCCGGCAAGGCTCGCGAGCTGCTCTCCTTGATTGATCAGCTGGTGCGCCGCTCGGTCTGGATAGTGGGCGGCGATGGCTGGGCCTATGACATCGGCTCGGCGGGGCTCGATCACGTGCTCGCCTCCGGCCGCGATGTGAACGTGCTGGTGATGGATACCGAGGTCTACTCCAACACCGGCGGTCAGATGTCGAAATCGACGCCGCTCGGTGCCGTCGCCAAGTTTGCGGCGGGAGGCAAGACGCTGGCCAAGAAGGATGTGGCGTTGCAGGCCATCTCCTACGGCAACGTCTATGTTGCTCGCATCGCCTTTGGTGCCAACCCGCAGCAGGCGCTGCAGGTCTTGCGGGAAGCGGAAGCCTATCCGGGCCCGTCGCTGATCATCGCCTACAGCCACTGCATCGCCCACGGCATCGACATGGAGCAGGGATTGGCCCAACAGAAGCGTGCGGTCGATTCGGGCCACTGGCCGCTGATGCGCTACAACCCGGTACTGCGAAGCGCCGGGCAGAACCCCTTCAGCCTCGACAGCCTGCGCCCCTCCATTTCGCTCGCCGAATACCGGGCAGAGGAGAACCGCTACCGGGTGCTGGCCCAGAGCCACCCGGAGGAGGCCGAGCGGCTGATGCAGGTGGCGCAACAAGTGGCGTGGCAGAAGTGGGCTACCTACGAGGAGATGGCCACCCGCGAGGCCAGCCAGTTCCATCCGCCGGTGTGATCATGGGATGAAACAGGTAAGACAAAGCGGGCCATTGGCCCGCTTCGTTTTCCGGTGCCAAGGGAAGTGGCCGTTGCCGCGCCTTGGGGCGGTCAATAAAAAGCCCGGCGTCGGGCCGGGCTGGCAGGATAAGTTGCTTATCCAGGTATTCGTCGAGGCGTCTAGTGTGGATGTTGTTTGAGGATGTCGTATATCTCCTCTTTCAGTTTAAGTTTCTGTTTTTTCAGATCCTTCACCTCGGAGCTGTAGTCGCTGGCGTGGTGTTTCTCCAGCTTTCTGATCTCCGCATCCAGGTCGTTGTGCAAGTCAAACTTCTTCTGGAAATGGACATCACTGCTCTTCAGTTTCGAGATGAGATCTCTGTACTCCGGAAACATGTAATGAAGCCTCCTTGTTGTCGTTTGATTGTGCCTGCAAGACCAAAGTACCCCTTACTGCCGGGGAGAAACGTGATCCCGATCCAATTCGGGGCCACGGAATTGCTGCATAAGAAGGGTGATTTTTAACTGTTTGAATTACATGATGATTGCCTGCTGACCCAGGGACAGCAGAGGAAAGAAGCGGGATCCGCTTCACATTCGGGAGAGGGGGTCTGCAACGGGGCGGGCAACAGAAAGGGGCGCGAGGCCCCTGACTGGAAACGGGTGAGCCGTTTACTCTTTTTTCTTTTTCTTCTCGGGCAGGGGCTTGCCGTCTCTGGCAATCACCTTGCCCGCCTCGAAACCGATCTGCGCCGCCAGCTCTTCCAGATCCGGCGCCTTGGCCTCGTTGCCGATGGCGTACTGGTAGTTGGCGATGGAGATCTTCTCCGCCACCGGTGTGCCCGGCACGATGGGTTCGCGCCAGCCCTGACCGATGTGGGCCACCAGGGTGCCGTTCATGATGAGCTCGCCGACGATCTCCTGGGTGGGGATGCCCTTGCCATAGGTGAGGCCCTGCGGGTGCTTCTTGCCGACCAGGGGCTCGGTGCTGGCGGGCATCAGCTTGGTGCGGATCAGCCACTTGGGCGATTTGGTTTTGCCCACCGCCTTGCCGGTCTGGTACTCGTTGATCTTGATGGTCTTGATCATCTGGGCCGTGAACTCCTTGGTCAGGGCCTTCTGGGCTTCGCTGGTCTCGTCGATGACGATGGGGGCCACATACCAGGTCTGGGGAGCCTGCGCCTTGGGGGTCGCCGGGGCGGTTTGCGCCATGGCGAGCGGGCTGAGCAGGATGGCCGTCAACAAGAGTCCGATTTTCTTCATGGTGATTCCGCTTATGTTTCGACAAGAATTTTGTTTTGCCAGCGACGACTGCGCCAGCGCCAGAACATGGCCAGACCGCGCACCCACTCGTCGCAGGCGAGGGCCAGCCAGATGCCTACCAGGCCGTAGCCCTGCATGATACCAAGGAAATAGGCCAGGGGAACGGCAATGCCCCACATGGAGACGAGCGCCATGTAGAGCGGGAAACGGGCATCCCCGGTGGCGCGCAGGGCGTTGATCACCACCAGATTGAAGGTGCGACCGGGTTCGAGGATGAGGCTGATGAGGAAGAGCTGCGCCACCTGGGTGATGATGTCGGCGTCGTCGGTGAACAGGCTGATGATGGCGCGACCGTTGAGGGCGGCGGCGATGGCGATGGCGGCGGTGACGATGAGGCCGAGTTTCAGGCTCTTCATCAGTTGGCGATAGGCCTGATCGAAGCGTCGGGCCCCCGCCAGGTGGCCGATGATGATCTCGTTGCCAAGGCCGATGGAGAGGCCGAACAGCAGGATGAACAGGCAGATCTGGAAGAAGTAGGACTGGGTCGCCAGCGCCTTGTCGCCGAGCAGGCCGACGAAGGCGGTCACCACCATGAACTGCAGCATCCAGGAGAGGTTCTCCCCCGCCGCCGGCAGACCGATGTGCAGCACCTTGTCCAGCATGGCGCGGCTTGGGCGGACGATCTCGGGCAGACGCAGCCGGATGCCGGTCTTGCGCGCCACCAGCCATACCAGCAGCGCCACCCCGACGATGCGCCCCGCCACCGTGCTGATGGCGACCCCGGCGACCCCGAGCTGGGGCAGGCCGAACCAGCCGTAGAGCAGCAGCAGGTTGCCGACGAAGGTGATGAGGTTGACGATGAGGGTCACGTACATGGCCTGGCGGGTGTGGCCGTGGGCACGCAGGGTGGCGGCCAGACAGAGGGCCGCCGCCTCCGGCAGCAGGCAAAGCCCGATGATCTGCAGGTAGAGGCTGCCGTCGCTCATCAGGTGGGCAGGCAGGTTCATCAGCGCCAGCATGGTGCCGGCCCCCGCCATGACGCCGACCGCGGCCACCAGTCCCACCAGCAGGTTGAAGCCGATGGCGGTGTGGATGACGACGCGGGCTTTTTCCTTGTCTCCCGCCCCCAGATACTGGGTGATCACCACGCTGGTGCCGATGCTGACGAAGCTGAACAGGGTGATGGCGAGATCGAAGACCTGGTTGCCCACCGCGAGGGCCGCCACCCCCTGATAGGAGACGTGGCCCACCATGAAGGTGTTGAGGGCCCCGGTCAGAAAGTGAAGGGCCAGATCGATGAACAGTGGCCAGGTCAGGGCGAAGAGGGAGCCCGGGCCCGCGTGGGATTGAGTCTGCATGGGATATCCAGGTGCTGGCGATGGCCCTCGTCAGGGCCAACTGGAGGGGCATTTAACACCAAGCGGGGGCGGGGTGCAATCCTGGTCGCAGGAGGAGGGGACCTGCGACCAGGGGATGTGTCTCAGACCGGCGTGGCGCCGGCCTCCTGCTCGCTGGGGCGGGTGAGGCGCGCCGAGTCGGGCAGGTCGTCATCGTGCGGCCAGCGGGTGAGCAGGGCATCCGTGGTGCTCTCCACCCCCTCGTCGTCCCGGAACACCGGCTCCCGGTAGCAGCGGGTCATGCGCAGGGCCTGGTACATGTCGGGACAGAGGATGATGCCATCCTCGCCGACCCGGATCCCCGCCTGTTTGAACCACTGGCTCATCTGGCCGTGACGACCGGCCATCACCATGTGGATGCCGCGCCGCTTGAGCTCCTTGTGCAGCTCTCCCACCATGCTCATGACGCTGATGTCCTGATGGGTGAAACAGGCCACCGCATCCACCACCAGGCACCTGGGATTGTGGGGATCCTGCACCAGCAGCGCCAGTACCCGCCGCTTGAAGTAGGGGGCGTTGAAGTAGGTGAGCGGGGAGTTGAAGCGGTAGACCAGGATGCCGGGAATCGCCTTGGCCTGCTCGTTGTCCCCCAGGGTGCGCACCACCCCCTCGTCATCCATGCCGAGCAGCTGATCCGTGGGGCGCATCACGTTGCGCAGGAACTGGAACAGGCCAAGCAGGACCGCGAGGGTGATCCCCGGGATCACTCCCATGGTCAGCACGCTGATGAAGGTGATGAGGGCCAGCCAGAAGGCGGCGCGGTCCGAGTCGCGCAGGGCCCAGAGGCCGCGAAAATCCGTGAGCGACAGGGAGGCCATCACCAGCACCACGCCGAGGGCGGCGGTGGGAATGTATTGCAGCGGCGCCGTCAGGTAGAAGGTGACCAGGGCGATGACGGCGGCGGCGATGATGGAGACCAGCTGGCTTTTGCCGCCGTTGGCGTCGTTCACCGCGGTGCGCGAATCCGCCCCGCTGATGGCAAACCCCTGGGAGGCCGCCGCCGCCAGGTTCGCCATGCCGAGGGCCCTAAACTCCTTGTCCGCATCAATCTCGTAGCCGTTCTTGGCGGCAAAGCTGCGGGCGGTGAGCATCAT
The DNA here is from genome assembly GCF_040907975.1 of Aeromonas sp. s10. NCBI lineage: Bacteria > Pseudomonadati > Pseudomonadota > Gammaproteobacteria > Aeromonadales > Aeromonadaceae > Aeromonas > Aeromonas sp. s10. The sequence goes on from NZ_JBFOCV010000031.1 coordinate 26,579, forward strand.
GGAGACGAAGCTCACCATGGCGAGGTTGAGGGCGGGCAGCACCAGCTCACGGATAAGCCCAGGGGGAAAGTCCGGCATCTGGAAGGCGGGCAGCCCCGAGCCGATGGTCCCCAGGGTGGCGATGTCGACACGGCCGAGATTGAACAGCCACACCAGGGCCGCTGTCACCACCATGGCCACCATGGAGGAGGGCCAGGCCGGTCTGTAGCGCTTGGCCAGCAGCAGGGTGAGCAGGGCCGTCAGGCTCATGGCCAGGGTGGGCAGATGGGTCTGGGTAATGTAGTTGGTGCCGTTCAGGATCCGCTCTATCAGGTAGCGCTCGCTGAAGGTGAAGCCGAAGATCTTGGAGAGCTGGCCCACCATGATGGTGATGGCCACCCCGTTGAGCAGCCCCATCAGGATGGGGCGGGAGAGAAAGTCTGCCAGCACCCCCAGTTTGAAGCGGCTGGCGATGAGGCACCAGAAGCCGGTCATGGCGGTCATGGTCATCACCAGTTGCCAGTGACGGGTGGGATCCCCGGCGGCGAGCGGCGTTACCACGGCGGCGATCACCGCGCAGGTGGCGGCATCCGGACCGACGATGAGCTGACGGGAGGTGCCAAAGAGGGCATACACCACCATGGGCAGGATGCAGGAGTAGAGGCCGACGATGGCACCCACCCCGGCGAGCTCCGAATAGGCGATGGCCACGGGCAGGGCCACGGCCGCGACCGAGAGGCCAGCGCGAAGATCCGGCATCAGCCAGGCCCGCTGGTATTGCAGCAAGGCGGCGAGCCCCGGCAGCCAGCGCTCGAGAGAGAAGAAGTCGCGCATTATTTAACCCATTGAGTTACAAACATCTTTTTCTTAGTGTGCCCAAGGTCGTCGGCCCTTTGCAATCCGCTCATGGCCAGTTCACCACAAGGTCAGGCCAGATGCGTTGCCACCCCTTGGCCCTGACCCGTTCGCTAAAGATACGGCTCTCCTGGCGACAGCGCGGATTGGGGCTCACCACCAGGGACCAGTTGGGGGCAAAGCCGTAGGGGGCCAGCCACTCGAACGCATCATCTGCCAACAGGCGGACTCCGATGCAGGTGGGTATCCTCCACCCAGTGGCTGAGGGCCGAGAGCGAGCTGGCAAAAGGAGGCACCTGCTGGCGCAGATGCATGCGGGCCTGGTTGCGCACCTCCCACAACTGGCCTGGCATCCTGGCGGCGAGCCAGGCTTCGTGATCGGCCTCCTTCAATCCAGTCGGATCAGCGCTGTCCAGATAGATAAGATCGATGTCGTTGAGCGGGGTGGGTTCGGCCTTGTCATGGAGGTGATCCCAGATGAGGTTGCGCACAAACCCCGCCCCCAGGGCCCAGTCGGGCAGAGCCAGCTCCCGCGCAGCCCGGAGGCAATCCATGCGCGGGTGATCAGCCCGCAGCAGGGCCTCGGTGCAGGCCCGCAGGTGCGCCTCCCGCAGCGCCCCGGCGTCAACCGGCATTGCGGCGCAACCAGACGTCGATGTAGCTGCAGCTCGGCACTATGGTGAGCCCCTCAGAGAGGGTCCAGTCGTAGAAGCGGCGGGCCAGCTTGTCGGCAATCCCCTGTCCGCGCAGCTCGGGGGGAACCTGGGTGCTGTAGGCGTCCACCGTGGTGGCGTCCAGCCGGCGATAGGCAAGGCGGGAGATCTTGCCGTCCACGGTGCAGACAAATTGCTGCTGATCGGCCTGGTGAAGGATGTCGCTCATCGGGGGTCCTCTCTGGGTGAATGGGAAGATCAGAACATGGCGGACAGGGTTTGCCAACGCCATTCTTTGCGCCCATGGCGGGCTCGCTTACACTGACCGGCCTGCGAATGGTCGCAAGGCAAGGTATAGAACATTGAGAGAGGATGGATCCGTCATGGCCTTCGCCACCCTGGACGATCTGATAGGCAACACCCCGCTGCTGGCGCTGCGCCGCATTAATCCGCACCCCGGCGTCACCCTGCTGGTGAAGCTGGAGGGCAACAACCCCGCCGGCTCCGTCAAGGACAGGGCGGCGCTGAACCTCATCAGGCAGGCAGAGGCGAGTGGTCACTTAGCGCCAGGGGCCCGGCTCATCGAGGCCACCTCCGGCAATACCGGCATCGCGCTGGCCATGGTGGCGGCGTCCCGGGGTTACCGGATGCGACTCATCATGCCGAGCAACATGAGCCAGGAGCGGCGCGACGCCATGCAGGCCTACGGCGCCGAGCTGGTGCTGGTGGAAGAGGGCATGGAAGCGGCGCGAGACCTCGCCCTGGCCATGCAGACGCGGGGGGAGGGGCTGGTGCTCGATCAGTTCAACAACCCCGCCAACCCGGATGCCCACTACCGCTCCACCGGCCCCGAGATCTGGCGCCAGAGCGGCGGGGCGGTCACTCACTTCGTCTCGGCCATGGGCACCACGGGCACCATCATGGGGGTCTCCCGCTACCTCAAGGAGCAGAACCCGGCGGTGGCGGTGATCGGCCTGCAACCGGCCGAGGGGAGCCAGATCCCCGGCATTCGCCGCTGGCCCGAGGCCTACCGGCCCGCCATCTTCGAGCCTGCGCGGGTCGATGGGGTGCTGGATGTGACGCTCGACGAGTCCCTCGCCATGATGCGCCGGCTGGCGCGGGAGGAGGGGATCTGCTGCGGTGTCAGCTCGGGTGGCGCCGTGGCCGGGGCCTTGCGGGTGGCGGCGGAGATCGGGCAGGGGGTGGTGGTGGCGATCATCTGCGATCGGGGGGATCGCTACCTCTCCACCGGGGTCTTCACCCCCGATGCCTGACGGGCAAGGGTCCGTTACTCCCAGGCCCGCTCCAGCAGGACCAGCAACTGGTCCCTGTCCGCATCCTTGCGGTTGTAGAGCAGGGCGCCATCGTTGATGGCGAGATCCCGGATCCCGGGCAGCAGCGCCTTGTCGGTGAGGCCCGCCTCCCGCAGGGTGCGGGGCAGCTTGACCGTCTGCCACAGAGTATCGCGCAGTGCCTGCAACGCCTCGATGGTGGCCTGGGGTCGCCCCTCGGCCGGGGTCGCGGCAAAGCGCTCCGGCCCCACCAGGGGCAGCAGCAGGCGGGCCAGCTCGGGGTCGATGCCGGGCCGGTTGTAGTCGAGCACGGTGGGCAGGAAGAGGTTCATGCAGAGGCCATGGGGCAGGTGGCAGCGCGCCCCCAGACTGTGGCCGAGGGCGTGCACCAGCCCCACCATGGAGTTGGAGAACGCCATGCCCGCCAGGGTGGAGCCCTCTGCCAGTTGCAGCCGCAGGCCCTTGTCCGTCGGGTGGGCCAGCACCCTGGGCAGGGCGGTGGCAATCTTCTCCACCGCCATCAGGGCCAGGGCGTCACTGACCGGGTTCTTGCCGTTGCCGATGAAGGCCTCGATGGCGTGGGTCATGGCATCCATGGCGGTGGCGGCGGTGATGGGCAGCGGCAGCCCCAGGGTGAGGCGGGGATCCAGCACCGCCAGCCGGGGCAGCAGGAAGGGGGAGGTGAAGGGTACCTTGCGCCCGCTCCCTTCATCCTTGATCACTGCCACCAGCGTCACTTCGGAGCCGGTCCCCGCCGTGGTGGGGACCACCGCCAGGGGGTTGAGGGGATGGGTCAGGCAATCCGCTCCGGCATAATCGAGCAGCCGCTCGCCCCCCAGGGTCGCCAGTATGTTCACCGCCTTGGCGGTGTCGATGACGGAGCCGCCGCCAAGGGCGAGCAGGCTGTCACAGCCCAGCTCCCGGTAGTGGCGGGCGATCCGCTCCACCACGGCGGTGGAGGAGTCCGCCGGGATCTCGTCCCAGATGGCGGCGACCGGCAACGCCCCTTCGGCCATCACATCGGCCAGCAGGGTGGCGAGCCCGCTGCCGCTGACCCCCTTGTCGGTGAGCAGCAGCGGGCGGCCAGCCCCCAATCCCCTCAGGGCATCCGGCAACTGCTCCAGTGCCTGCTCCCCCGCCATCAGCTTGACCGGACAGAAAAAATCGTAATAACGGCTCATCCCGTTCTCCTCGTGTTCAACCGGTCAGCAGACCCAGATAGATGTGGCAGGCCCGCGCGAGCTTGCGATGCGGGTCCGGGTAGTGGCGAAGCAGGGGCCGCGCGATGAAGGCGGGCAGGATCAGGCTCTGCAACTGCTCAAGCGCTCGCACCAGGTGCATGGCCGCGTCGAGATCCCCCTCCACCAGCAGCCGGTTTTCGCAAAAGGCCTGGTTGATGCCGAGGCGAAAACTGAGGGCGCGAAAGGCGACGGCGGGGTGCTTGAAGCGCACCCGCAGGGGGTGGGGGCCGTCATGGGCACAGGTTGAGTGCACCCTGCCAGCCTCCTCACCGCAGTGCCAGCGCCCCGCGAACTTGTAGAGACTCAGCCCCCGGGTCATGCCGTTTACCTCCAGCCTGATGGTGAGGCCGTCCGGCAGGGGGGCAAGCTCGCGGCGCACCGCCTCGTCGACCCGGGCGGCGCGGCACAGAGTGCGGCCGATGATCCAGAGCAGGCTGCCAATCCAGAGGCGCCTGCCGGTGGCAAGCAGGGCGTCAGATCGCATGGGAACCTCCGCTGATGGCGGACCAGAAGAGGACGAAGGCGCTCTCCTGCCAGTGGGGGTCTTCTCCCAGTTCAGGCTGATCGACAAAGAGGGAGGCGCAGGCCAGAAACTGGCCCTGGCACACCTCCAGCATCAGGGCCGGCGGGGCCGACATCAGCTCGCCGCTGGCCTGGCCCCGGGCGAGCAGGCTCGGCAGAAAATGCAGGGTCTCCGCCAGGATCTGGCTGCGCAGGGGCCGGGCCAGCAGAGGGGAGTGGAAAAAGCCCAGCACGAACCTGAGCTCACGGGGGTGGGCCTGCATCCAGCCCATGGCCTGGTGCCAGTAGTGGCGGGCCTGTGCCTGGAGGGGGAGACCGGGGTCTGCCTCGCTGATGGCGGCGCCCAGGCGTGTCTTGATCTCCTGATAGAGGCACTGGATCAGCACCTCCTTGCTGGGAAAGTGATGAAACAGGGTGCCATTGGCCACCCCGGCCGCCTTGGCGATGCGGGCGGTGGCGGCGCCCTGCAGGCCATCCTCGGCGCACAGGGCCAAGGCGGCATCCAGGATCTGGCGGCGTTTGTCGGTCATGGTCTCTCGCATCTCGCCTCCTAGCGCAGGAACAGGGCCATCATCAGCCGCTGGTACCAGCGCCGATAGGGGGGGTGAATGAGGGAGCCTGTGCTGAAGCGCCCGCGGCGCAGCACGGTTTTCGCCTTGGAGAAGGTGAGAAACCCCTCGCGGCCGTGATAGTGGCCCATGCCGGAGGGACCGATGCCGCCGAAGGGGGCATCGTCCGCCGCCACCTGGAACAGGCTCTCGTTGATGGCCATGCCCCCGGCGTGGGTCTCCCGGATGAGGCGGCGCTGCAGCGTCTCGTCCAGGCTCATCAGATAGAGCGCCAGGGGGCGGGGGCGGGCCGCCACATAGGCCAGGGCCTCCTCGATGTCGTCATAGGGCACCAGGGGCAGCAGGGGGCCGAAGATCTCCTGCTGCATCACCTGGCAGTGGCCGGGCACCTCGGTCAGCAGGTGGGGCACCAGCTTGCGGGTGGCGTCATCCCGGGCGGGCGTGACGCAGGGGTGGAGCTGGGCGCCGGCCTGCCTCGCCTCCTCCAGCCAGGCGGTGAGCCGCTCGTACTGGGGGGGGTTGATGATGGCGCCATAATCCGGGCTCTCGAGCCCCTGGGGGTAGAGGCGGCGAAAATGGGCCTGATAGGCCTCGATGAAGGCCTGCTCCTGCCCCCTCGGCAGCAGCACGTAGTCGGGGGCCACGCAGATCTGGCCGGCGTTGAGGCTCTTGCCGAAGATCATCCGCTCCACCGCCAGGGCCAGGGGCATGTCGGGGGCGATGAGACAGGGGCTCTTGCCGCCGAGCTCCAGGGTGAGGGGGGTGAGCTGGGGGGCGGCCGCGGCCATCACCAGCCGACCCACCGCCGTGGAGCCGGTGAAGATGAGATGGTCGAAGGGGAGGGCGCTGAAGGCGGCCGCGATCCCCGCATCCCCCTCGATGACCACCACCTCGTCACCGCCGAGGGCCTCATCGAGCAGGGTGCGCAGCACGGCGTTGGTGTGAGGGGTGAACTCGGAGAGCTTGATCATGGCGCGGTTGCCGGCGGCGAGGGCGCCGATGAGGGGCCCGAGGCTCAGCATCACCGGGAAATTCCAGGGCACCATGATGCCGATCACGCCGAGGGGCTGATAGTGCACCTCGACCCTGGCGGGGGCCAGCAGCAGGCCGGAATGACGGCGCTCCGGTTTCATCCACCCCTTGAGCCGTTTCAGGGTGTAGTTGATCTGCATGACGCAGGGGAGCACATCGGCGATCAGGCTGTCGTAATCGCTGCGCTGGCCGTAGTCCCGGGCCAGGGCCTGACACAGTGCCTGCTTGTGGCGCAGCAGCCCCTGCTTGAGGGCATCAAGTCTGGCGAGGCGGGACGCCAGATCCGGCATGGGGGTGGCCTGGCTGGCCTGCCTGAGCCGATGCAGTTGTTCGGGGAGGGAGAACTTGTCCGGTGAGGCGGGGGTGACGGTGGTGTCCATGGCATGCTCCGCACGAAAAGTGACCGACTGATTAGTCGGTCAAATCTAGCGATTCGTTGCCGACTTGTAAACCGGGCGAGGGCAGAGGGTGGCTGCCAGTGGGCAGCGTTGTCCGGAACTGTGTCCGGGCTCCCATTTTTGAGGCATTCGGATTGGTCTTCTATCTAATAAGGGGTAATTGTGGGTCACCAACTCGGAGGGAGAACCGCACATGACCAGGGAATTGCATAGCCTGCTGGCCCGGCTGGATGACGTGATCGCGCGCATGCCGGACAGTTTCAATACCTATGAGTTTGCCCAGAAGCTGGCGCTGCAACATCAGCAGGAGTATTTCGCCGCAGGCCACTCCCTGGCGGGCCAGGAGAAGAACCTGCTGCGCCTGCTCCACGAGAAGATTGCCCTGGCGCTGGCGAGCCATGAGGGCGTCATCGAGGGGGCCCTGCTGCCCTGCATGACCCCCTGGGGAGAGCGCGCCACCTCGCCCCGCTGGCACCGCAAGCACTGACCCTGCAACAACATGAAAAGGCCCCTCGGGGCCTTTTCATGTTGGGGGTCGCACCTACTGGACCAGCCTGCGGGCCTGCCAGTAGCGGCTGTTCCAGTAGACGTTGTCGAGGCGCGAGCGGATCACGCCCTTGCTGGTGGAGGCGTGGATGAACTCACCTGCCCCGGTGTAGACCCCGACGTGGTACTGCTGCCAGCCGGTCTTGAAGAAGACCAGGTCCCCGTGCTGGAGACGGTATCTGTCCACCGGGCGGCCGAGACTCGCCTGGGATTCCGTGGTGCGGGGCAGGGTGAAGCCCAGCACCTGGCTGTAGGCGAGCTGGGTGAAGGCGGAGCAGTCGAGACCGGCGCGGCTGGTACCGCCCATGCGATAGGGCACGCCGCGCCACTGCTGATAGAAGTTGTCGAATGCGCCGCTCTGGCGCACGGGAGGGGGAGGCTCCGGCGTGCTGGAGCAGGCGGTGAGAAGCAGGGCCAGCAGGGGCAGCAGCAAGGTGCGAAACATCTCAACTCCTTGATAGGGCACGGGGTTCATCATAGACGATGATCCTGCCTGGAACCTGAATGACAACGGCATTGACGAGTGGCCGCCTGTGGGGGCAGCCACTGAGTCACCCCGCCGGTTTGGGGGTAATGAGCGGCGTCAGCAGCTCGGCAATCTTGTAGAAGGTCTGCACCCGCGTGGTGCTGGGGCGCCACACCAGGCCTATCTCCCGATAGGGTTTCTCACCGGGCAGGGGGATGGCCACCAGGTCCGTGTTGTCGAGGATGCCCGCATCTATGGCCATCTGGGGCAGGAAGGTGGTGCCAAGACCGGCCCCCACCATTTGCACCAGGGTGTGCAGACTGGTGGCGGCGAAGGGGTTGATCTTGCTCTTGTCCCGCAGCCGGCAGGCGCTCACCGCGTGCTCCGTCAGGCAGTGCTCCCGCTCCAGCAGGAAGATGCTCTGGTTGGGCAGCTCCTTGTAGTCGAACGGCATGTGCAGGCCCGCAGCCATGTGGGAGGGCATCACCATGTGGAAGGGATCCTGGCCGACGGTCTTGCTGTGGAAGCCGCCGATCTCCACCGGCAGCGCCAGGATCAGCAGATCGAGCTGCCCCTGCTCCAGCTGCTTGAGCAGATTGGTGGTGGTGTCTTCCCGCAGCAGCAGCTCCAGATCCGGATAGGCCTTGCCGCACACCTGCAGCAGCTTGCTCAGCAGGAAGGGGGCGATGGTGGGGATGCAGCCCAGGCGCACCGTGCCGTGCATGACGCCCCCCTGCTGCTGCCCCAGCTCCATCAGATCCCGGGCGTCGGAGAGCAGGTTGCGCGCCCGCGCCACGATTTCCATGCCGACCGGCGTCATGATGAAGCTCTTGTGATCCCGCTCCACCAGTTGCAGGTTCATCATGTCCTCCAGGGTCTGGATCCCGGTACTCAGGGTCGACTGGCTGACATGGCAGGCCTTGGCGGCGCGGTTGAAATTCTTGTGCTCGTCCAGAGCGACCAGATACTGGAGCTGCTTCAGGCTGGGCCAACGTTGCATAGGAGAAACCCGATCGATGCTATCTATTTGATTTGATTAATCTACCATCGAGAAGCCCCGTTGTCGCCGACAAATCGGTGCCCCCTGGCAGGCGCACTGCCTTACGCACATGGGGTGGCCTGCGCCGATGGGCAGGCCACCCC
>NZ_JBFOCV010000032.1:0-5399 GCF_040907975.1 Aeromonas sp. s10
GGGTCTGAAATTGATACCGAAGGAAGTGCGCACTAAAGTAGCGTAAACAAGACACCGGTTTGAGGCCGGTGTCAGGTGATAACTAGATCTGTACATGTCTGCTAAGAGGCATATTGATCACCTATCTAGTATGATTTTCTTGGCTAACATCTAGGTTTCAGTTCCAAGCGGACGCTTTTGGCCTGTGATCTGGTAACTGTTACTTGTCATGGATAGGCCTTGTATGGAGCTTGGGTACCGTGCGGAAATCGTATCTCAAACGGTACTGGTTGTTGAGCGAAAAGAGGGGGGATTTGAGAGGGGATCACAGATTTGCTGGTATATGGCAGAGTTTTGGGGTGAGGAGTGCATCTTGGAGCGGGCTAAACGGCTTCTTGGCGGCTTGCTAGCAGGGGAAGGTGCAATCGAGGGGCTGCTCTAGAGTAAGGACGCCTCATACTTGCTAAGTACATCATTGTGATAACTCTCACTCAAGGGGAGGTGGCCCACTTTTGCTATGAGTATTGGTATCAAATCACCTCTGTATTAATTGAATTGTTATCAATGGGGGCTAGACTCACTTTTTAGGTTCCCCTACTTGAAAGGTGGCTTATGAGCGATGAACGCTGGAAGAGCATTCTGTCCTTTGCTCAATTTATCATTGGAACAGTCATAGTTGGTCTGTTTGGAACCATAATAAATCATCAGATTCAGACCAGGGAAGTGGAGATTAAGGAACAAGAACAGATATCCAAAAATCTCGTTTCTGTCTTAAGTTCCAACACTGCTGACAAGCTACTAATGGCACAGTTCTATGCTGCCGTAACACGCTCAGATGATATAAGAGGTCGCTGGATCATTTATCGGGATGAGCTAAGAGCTGAGGTTGAGCAAGCTAAAAAAAAGATAGAGAAGATAACTGGTGAACTTAATCAAGTAACCGATGCAAAGGTCAAAGACCAAAAACAAGAGATTATTCAGCAAATTAGTGCAACGATTACACCAAGCTCAACAATAAACGAATTTAAAACACTCCCTGCTAGGATCTATTTTCATATAAAGAACGAAAGTCAACGAGAAAGAGCAAGAAGTATTGCGGAGAAAATATCCTCTGATACAAATGTCATTGTGCCAGGGATCCAGCGCTTAGAGCAAGGGCCGGCTGTCAATGAACTCAGATACTTCAGGTCGACAGAGGCTACCGAAGCACAAGATTATGCAGAGCGACTGCGTAGTTTGGGGGTTAATGTTACGGCTAAATTCATTCCAGGTTATGAATTATCTCAAAATCTTAGGCCTAGGCATTATGAGCTTTGGTTATCATCTGGGTGGTAATAAGAAAAGATATAAAACATATGCATAAGGATATGATTATGAACGTTGGGCGACCCGCTGGTATTCGTTTAATCATGGGAGTAACCCTCCTTAATATAGCCCTGCTAATTTCAGGGTGTACAGTAAAACTGATTAGCAGTTACGATGAGGTTACAGATAAAAATGTAACTGCACTACAAAAGAAAACAGAATCTCATTTTGTTTCTCTAGAATCTACAGAGGGTTTGCCAGAGTGTAATTATAAATATCATAAAAAATTTTATGATGAAGCTAAGGTAGACGTTAGTGCAATAACTGTTCGTGCCGCAGCAATACCTCAAAACGAGATTACTACTGAGCAAACAGAGTTGCTTTCGAAAAACTTAGAAAACCTAGAAAAACTTCATAAAATTGCATGCCTATCAAAAGACCAGATTGCGATAGTACGTAAAAATTTCAATTCAAGCTTCACTGCCATCCTCAAGCTAGAGCTGGCAAAGAAGCGGGGGGAATAAAGTTTGTTATGGTTTAATTACCACTATCTGAGGAGATAGTTATGAGCTTGAATGGAGAAAAGCTAGGGAATTATATCATCAATGCACTCAAGGAGTCTCTTTCAGAGAAATGGCCTGAAATAAAGGCTTATGGTGAGGCTGAAGGGAAGAAACTTGCTCAGACGCTAATTATGATTGAAGCGTTAAAAGTCTCAGGGGAAATAAATGAGGAACAGGCAGCCCTTCACCTGGAGATACAAAAAAATGCCACACGCATGGTCTTACTAACATTTAAGGGGCTAGGACTGTTAGCTGTTGAGGCCGCAATAAATGCTGCGCTTGATGTAGTAAAGGACTCAGTCAATCAAGCTATAGGTTTTTCTCTGATCTAAGATGCTGTGGCAGAGTAATGTGACTTGCTTATGACCAATGACCAATGACCAATGACCAATGACCAATGACCAAATGGCATGGGACGTGATTGGTCATATGTCCCGGAGCAGGATGTTATCTCCTGCTCCTGGGTGGGAAGCTTTAAGCGGAGAGAACCAGCTCAGCCCTGAAAATCTCGTCACGGTGATAGGCGAGGTATTGGGCTTGCTTGGGGTCAAAGGGGGGCGACGTTCAGGGGCAGCTCTACGCCCCACTGCTGCAGCGTCTGCTCGATGCTGGGCTCGACACAGCAGGTCGCCGGCATCAGTGAAGATAATCCAACCCCGGTCGAACAGCTTGTCGATGGGAGAAGGGAAAGTGCGGGTCAGTACTATGCCCTGTTTTTAAGCGCCCGGTTTATGGCTCTCAAGGATAATACTGGAGTGCCCATATAGAGCATATATATGCCTCCAATAATCATGATGGTTATTAGAATTAGTGGCCGTCCATTCAGAGCAAACAACCCGTGATCGATTTGAAAATATAATGTAATCAGCCCTAGTATCAAGAAAATAAAACCAAAGAAGAGATGGTATAGCCCAAAGAAATGATCTAGGAATCCAACATCAAGGTTGTACTTCCCATCACTGCCCCGGATTACCTTTGGGTAGAGTTTCAGAGCGTTGGCAAACTGATGAAGTGTCCTTTCCCCTCCTAGTTTATTGTGCAGCATGAATACCTGGTCTATAAGGGATTTCTTGGCCCTGACGCCATATACAATCTTAAAATGTTCACTCTCAATCTCTTCTTTAAGGTTCTTCTTGAAAGATGAGCTGATGTTATCACTCTTAATGGTGTTTTCCAGGTCAGTTACTCGACGCTTTCTGTGTGCATGATAAGCATCTAGTAAAGGGAACGATTTATATATCAGGCTTGCGATGATGACTGCGATCAGGATTGCATAATTGCCTGACTGCAAATGAGCCATTGCTTTCTCTATTAACTCGAACATGAACAATCTCTTAGTCGATAAGGTGATCAGAGGAAGTAAATCATACAAGGGACTCAGATTGTTCTAAATGGTTTTGTTGTGCGTGACAGAAATTCTCTGAATCGCCCCGGCTTCTCTAGACACTTTCGAGCCGCTCGAAATACTGCTTCTCACACTCTACTGGCGATAGCCCGTTGTTCAAACTGTGCCGGCGCTTGGGGTTGTAAAACATTTCAATGTAATCGAACATATCCTGCCGGGCTTCCTCGCGATCCGCATAGGTTTTACGTCGGATCCGCTCGCGTTTTAGGCGCTGGAAGAAACTCTCCGTCACCGCGTTATCATGACAATTGCCACGTCTGCTCATGTTGGCCTTGAGCCGATGATCCCGCAAAAAATCCTGCCAGTCATAGCTGCTAAACTGGCTCCCTTGGTCGGAATGAACCAGCACTTCCTGCTCCGGTCGCCGTCGCCACACCGCCATCAGTAACGCGCTGATAGCCAGCTCTCGGTCGATACGTGGCCCCATTGACCAACCAATGACTTGTCGTGAGAACAAATCCAAGACCGCGGCCAGATAGAGCCAACCTTCATGGGTTCGGATATAAGTGATGTCTGTTACCCAGACCTTATTTGGCTCAGTCACATCGAACTGGCGTTCAAGATGGTTCGGTGCAACCACCGTTGGCCGGCCACCATAATGACCGGGACGGCGGTGATAACCGGTTTGTGAACGTAAACCTTCATGATGCATTAATCGCGCCCCCCGGTGTTTCCCACAGGTCTCGCCCATCTCTCGCAGGTCATCCCGGATCTTGCGATAACCATAGATGCCCCCGCTTTCTAGCCAACATTGCTTGATCTGGCCAAGAAGGCGTTGGTCTTCCAGGGCTCGGGCAGATAAAGGCTGGTGCTGCCAGGCGTAATAATCGCTCGGGTGGACATTCATCATCCGACACAGTCTGCGGATGGGATGTGCGGGCGCGTGCTCCCGGATGAAGGCGTACCTTTGTAGTGGTCAACTAAATCCGGACACACAGTTAAGCCGATTTTCGGCCTCTGCTGGCGGTATCCCATCATTGTGTTGATGCGGGCGCCGCCAGTTGTAGTAATCCATCAGGTAGTAGCTGATATCCCGCTTGGCTTCCCGCAGGCTCATGTACCCCGTGGTCGGAAGCCATTCCGTCTTGAGGCTCCTGAACAGCCGCTCCATCGGCGCGTTATCCCAGCAGTTGCCACGCCGACTCATGCTCTGGGTCATGCGATAGCGCCACAGCCGTTGCCGAAATACCCGGCTGCCGTATTGGCTGCCCTGGTCGGAGTGAAACAGCACGCCAGACGGGCAGCCCCGTTGCTGATACGCCATGTCGAGCGCTTTCACGGCCAACTCAGCATCAGGCCTGCCGGACATCGCCCAGCCCACGACCCGTCGGGTGTGGAGGTCGAGCACCGCGGCCAGGTAATGCCAGCGGCCACCTGCCCATACGTAAGTGATGTCGCCGCACCACACCTGATTGGGTTGCTGGACATCAAATTCACGCGCCAGAAGATTGGGAATATCCGGTCGTTCAGACCGCGCGACCTGATAACGATGAGCTCCCGGTTGTTTGGAGACCAGCCCGGCCTCCTTCATCAGGCGACGCACCTTGAACCGACCAATCTGATGCCCCAGTGCCCGCATCATTGACATCAAGGCCCGGCTGCCAGCTGAGCCTCTACTCTCTTTGAACAAACACCGTAACTCACTTCTCTGCTGCACCCGTTCACGGTTAATTGTGCGCCTGCGAGCCAGATAGTCGTAAAAACAGGCGGTTGGTATACCGAAAGCGCAACAGACCAGGGTGGTGGGGGCTTGCTCCCTTAATCGGTCTATCAGCGCGTACGTTCGAGTTCGTCCGCCATCAAGAGAGCAGTAGCCTTTTTTAGAATGGCCTTTTCGCGTTCAAGCCGGTTGATGCGGGCTTCCAACTCCTGAATTTTTTGCTGCTCAGGGGTCAGCGCCCGGTTAGCAGGTGTAGCGCCACTTCGTTCTGATTGAAGTTGCTGAACCCATCGACGCAGCACGGTTTCGCCGACATCCAGTGAACGGCTGGCTTCGGGGACTGAATAGCCTTGGTCGAGCACCAGGGATGCGGCTTCCAGCTTGAACTCGGCAGTAAATGAGCGACGTAATCTTGTCATTGAACACCTCAAATAATGGTGGCGACTGTACCACCTAAAACGGTGTCCGGGATGATTAGACCACTACA